>NZ_BAAAIJ010000005.1:0-97394 GCF_039526005.1 Arthrobacter flavus
CAACCGCTACTGGGAAAACTGGACGCAAGAAAACCAATCAGCTATCGCATAGACGCTGGACTGCTAACGGGGGCCCAACCACGGCCACCGGCTCGTTCTGTCCGTCCGGGAGTTCTTCAAGTCGAGCAGCCAGCGCGGCAAGCAGCAAGGTTACCGTGGTCACGCGCTGTTGGCCATCGATGATCAGGTCGGGTTCTCTAGAAGTGGTAGTGCCCTGGTCACGCTCGATGTACACAATCGATCCCGTGAAGTGATTGTTGAGGCTCTCCCGCGCGCCAGCGCCAACAATGTCCTGCCACAGCTGTTCACACTCGTCCTGCCCCCAGGAGTAGACACGCTGGTAAATCGGGACGACAAACCGCTCACTCTTTTTCAGCAGTTCCAGCAAATTCGCATCAACGGCTTTCACTTCACGCCTTCCAGATCGGCGACGATCTCATCAATGGAGATTCTCAGTTCCTGTTGCCGGGTGACGATGCGGGCGATCTCGGCGTTGAGTTTAGTGATGTCGACAAATTCGCGGGTGTCTTCGGCTACAACATAGGAGGTTACGGCGATGTTGTAGTCGTTGGTCCCAATGTCAGCGTTGGACACCAGCTTGGCAAAGTGGTCTGTGCCTTCGCGGGTGGTGAAGGCGTTCAGGATGTTCTGCTGGTGGTCGGTGGTGAGTTTGTTCTTGTTGCCGTTGCGGGTGAACTCGGCCGAGGCGTCGATGAACAGCACGGCATTGTCGGTCTTGGATTTCTTGAGCACGATGATGCAGGTCGCGATCGTGGTGCCGAAGAACAAGTCTGGCGGCAACTGGATGACGGCGTCGACGTAGTTGTTGTCGATCAGGTATTTACGGATCTTTGCCTCTGCCCCTCCGCGGTAGAGAACACCGGGGAATTCAACAATCGCAGCCGTACCGTTGACAGCCAGCCAGGACAGGATGTGCATGGTGAATGCCAGGTCTGCCTTGGACTTCGGCGCCAGCACGCCTGCCGGGGCGAAGCGGGGGTCGTTGATCAGCATCGGGTTCGCATCCCCCTCCCACTTGATCGAGTATGGAGGGTTGGACACGATCGCCTCAAAGGGCTCGTCGTCCCAATGCGCAGGATCGATAAGAGTGTCGCCGTGGGCGAGGTTGAACTTCTCGTAGTTCACGTCGTGGAGGAACATGTTGATGCGGGCGAGGTTGTATGTGTTCAGGTTGATTTCCTGGCCGAAGAAGCCCTGGCGCACATTGCCTTTGCCGAGTATCTTGTCGAACTTCAGTAGCAGGGAACCCGACCCGACCGCCGGGTCGTAGACCTTGTTCACCTGGGTCTTGCCGACGACGGTTATGCGGGCCAGGAGTTCTGAGACTTCCTGGGGCGTGTAGTACTCGCCGCCGGACTTGCCAGCGCTGGAGGCGTACATCTGCATGAGGTACTCGTAGGCGTCACCGAACAGGTCGATGGAGTTGTCCGAGAAGTTGCCGAGCGGCAGGTCCCCGATGGCATCCAGAAGTTTCACGAGCTTTTCGTTGCGCTTGGCTACCGTGTTGCCGAGCTTGGAACTGTTCACATCAAGGTCGTCAAAGAGGCCCTTAAGGTCATCTTCACTGCCGGCACCAACGGCGGAGCCCTCGATGTTCTTGAAGACCCTGGCGAGCGTCTCGTTCAAGTTCGCATCGTTCTGGGCCCGCTTGCGGACGTTCTGGAACAGCTCAGACGGAAGTATGTAGAAGCCCTTTTCCGCGACCGTCTCGGCGCGGCCGAACTCTGCCTCTGAGTTGGGCAGGACGGCGTAACTGAAACTAGCGTCACCGGCCTTGTGCTCGCCCGTGTTGATGTAGGCGGTGAGGTTCTCGGAGATGAACCGGTAGAAAAGCATGCCGAGAACGTAGCTTTTGAAGTCCCACCCATCGACCGACCCTCTAAGATCGTTCGCGATGCGCCAGATCGTCTTGTGCAGCTCGGCGCGCTGTCCTTCTTTGGTCGTGGGGGCCATATCTCGTCTCCTGAGCGTCGACGCGCTGTTGAGTTGGGTTCTGGGTCGGCGTCTAGATTTTCGGCGAAGTCCGACCCCCGGACGTTTGCCTACCCAGGACGGTTCCGCTCTGCATAAGCTTTCTTCAACCTATCGGGCTTTTGGGAGTCGTTCCCAGGACTCGCCCGAGTCACAACATAATGTCACTTATGTTGTGGGTGCTGAAGCTCCGTGACGGATCGACGCAAGATTCCTTCGTCCGCCTGCCGCCCTGTACGGCTGGTCATCATGGCTTAGCCCTACAACAGCTGACAAACAAGAGCCCCACCGGTCTCTGCCGGCGGGGCTCTTGCTATTGGTGCTTCTCTACTCAGGGACTAGAGCACAGGCTCCAGGGCCCAATCACGCACGGAGCGTCCATCCAGCAAACGCCACTCGTCCCGACACTTCGGGCAGTTGATCGTCACGTCGTGCTCGCGGAAGCCCGGAATGTTGTCGTGCTCCTCGACGATCAGTCCGTCGCCGCAGGGGCACCGGTACTCAATGCGCTCCACGGTCCCGGCGCCGGCCCCGAAGCCGCCGACTTCCTCCGTGTGGTCGCTGATCTCGATCGTGCGGATACCGGGCGACGGCGACAGGGTTCCGAGCCACGCGCCGATCACCTCGCGCGCTGCGTCGTACGCCTGAGGGGAGTGGGGGATCTCGTTGAGGAGGAGCACCAGTTCATCGGGGTTGCGTGCGATGCGGTGTGCGCTGCTACGTATTCCCTCGGCGTAATCACTCGCGAAATCACCGATCGGCTCGTCCCGGCCGGCCTGGGCGATCAGCCACGCGTGGAAGGGATCGGGATCTTCGGCTGCGGGAGTAGGTCGCACCCAGCGCTCGGCCACGGGTTCGCCTGCTGCGCACTGCGTGAGGGCTGTGCGCAGGTGCGCGTAGCCGGGCGGGCGGTGGTGATGGGCCTGCGGCTGGGACTGTCCCGAATTGATGACCATCTTGCGCACGTAGTCGTGCTCGTTGTCGGGGATTCCGATCAGGAGGTTCGGGCTACCGCCGCGGTCGGGTTCAGCGATGGGCAGGCCGAGCGCCGCGGCAGCCCACATCAGGCGGCCGTTGGTCACGTAGTAGGCGGGCGTTCCCTTGAGGAACCTCTCCACGGTGTCCTTCAGCGAATAGCTGCTGACCTCGGGGGACTTTGTCTTGGGGATGCGGCTGAACATCTCAAGCGCCTCGGCAATGAGCGCCAGCTGGATGTAATCGTCTTTCCCGTTGAAGCTGAACGCGGTATCCGTGTAGAAGCCGGCTTCACCAAGGACGAAATCGTCCCCTTCGTTGCCGTCGAGGTCGTGCTTTTCGAGGGTGTCGATCAGCTTCCGTGCGCTGATCCGTTCGCCGAGGAAGCCCTGAGCCAGAGGGTCTTCCATCTGCCTCAGGGCGCTGGTGTAGTTGCACCCGGTGAATTTCGCCCAGGCGCGAGCGTCCTGCTGAAGGGCGCGGTTCTGTGTGTGGTTCTCGGTCATCTCAATCTCTGTTCTAGGCATTGCAACCCACGCGTACAAGCCCTTTGACAAGAGAGAGATCTCTGACTGAAGGGACGTTCCACTGGATCGGCAACCGTTGTCCTCTGCGTCTTCGTCGCGTGGGGACTCAGACTCGGAGAAGGGCAGACCAGCCCGCCCGATAGAAGCATAGCCAGCCTTCGCTGGTGCTTCTACATGCATAACCGTCGATGGTCGCCAGATATTCCCGGCGAGGGCTTCCGGTCGCGGAGACGGCACTCTCGCGTGACTTCAGCCACAAAGCACCCTGATTTTGGGTCGATCCTCGCTGAGCGGTGAAAGTTCCTGGGATGGCCGCACACATAGGGGGTGGCAGAGCAACACCCCCTTCACGTACGGAGCATCATGACCCACATCAGCACAGCCATCAGCACCCTCGTCAGCGAGTACGACCGCCTTGAGGGGATCATCACCCCGCTGGCCACCGGACGGCGGGGGATGGCCATGGAGCGCATCACCGGCATGCTCTTCCGCGACCTCGCCGCCGCGGCAGATCCCGAGGACCTGAACCACCTGGGCGGGAGATGGGCGGAGAGGACGCTGTCGTGCGCGGAGTTCCTCTCCGGCCTGATGGTCGCCGCGATGCTCGACTTCCGCCAGAAGGCGGCCCGACACGGTTAGACGCCCGACGGCTACCAGGACCGGCTCCAGCAGATGCTGCTGGAGCTCTGGGACCACTTCCAGCAGGACCTGCTCGGCTACCTTGACACCTTCGATCAGGACGACGACCAGGACAACGACGATGGCGAGGATGTTGGGTCTGACTGATTGCCGGATGCTCGTCACAAGAGAGGTGAATTCGCCCTTAAAGGGAGCCGCTTCGCTTCGTCCCGGCAAACCACCATCGGTTCCGGTTGCGATATCCCGCTAGTCCTCTTGTGGCGCTCCCTGCCCGTTGCCCTTGGCGCGGTTGTGCGTCACGCAGAGCATGGTGAGGTTGGACAAGTTCGCCGGTTCCCTTGGAACATACCGTCCTAGGGAACAGTGAAACTCCGGCACAGCAGACCCGGCCCTTGTGCTGGCAGGACTAGAGGGACGTGTTACTGACCATTGGTCGACATGACGTTCAACGTGGTCCTGAACGGAGCCCCGCCCACGTCCATGGTCCGACTGGCTCCGTAAAGCGCCTAACCCAGAGAAAGCTCCCAACACTCGAATCAAGGACGAAGGAGGCCGCCTCCGGCTTATCGGCCACGCTGTGGCGCGTGCGGAAGCACCGCGATGGGGGGAGTTGATCTTCGAAAAATGCACCACAAATGCACCACCAGGGCCCTGGGAATGCAGAAAACCCCCGGTTTCCCGGGGGTTTTCAGTGGCGGTGACGGTGGGATTTGAACCCACGTTGGCTTTCACCAAACAACATTTCGAGTGTTGCACCTTCGGCCGCTCGGACACGTCACCAACGCAGTTACTTTACCGGTTGGCGGGCCCAAGCCCCAAAACGTTAGAGATCGACGACGTCGTTCTTGCCTGGATCGGCGCGCTCACCGGTGACCAGGCCCTTGGCGATCTTGAACGCCGAGACGATCTTCGGGGAATCCAGGGTCCAGTATTCGGCGGTATCGGCGTCGACCTTGATCAGGGCCACCGAGGTGTCATCCTTGCCGTTTTCGAACCACGGCTCCACTGATGCGCTCCACAGCTCATCGATCTTGGCGCGGTCCTTCGTCAGCGACGCGGTACCCGTGATCGATAGGTAGCCCTTGCCGCTGCTGATCGACACGTTCACCTGCGGATTGGTGCGGATCTCCGCGGCCTTCGGTGAGGGGTCCTCCGTGAAGAACCACAGATCGCCGTCGAACTCGGCCTTCTGCACGGCGAGCGGGCGGCTGACCAGCTGGCCCTCGCCGTTGATGGTGGTGAGGATTGCGATGTCTGCATCCTTCAAAACCTTGTGTAGTTCCTTCATGCCATCCTGCTGCGAGGTCATCAAGTGCTCCTTTAACTATGCGGCTTAACGATTTAGTCAGCCTACGCAGTACCTGGGGTCAGCGATACCGGCTTAGCCTCCAGCGAAATCCGCTGGCATCGCCCGACGGCGTCACCGTCCATGGCGCTGGGCGGTGAAGAAGTCCTTCAATAGCTGAGCGCACTCGTCCTCGCGTATCCCGGGGACAACCTCGGTCCAATGGTTGAGCCGCCGTTCCCGCAGTACATCAAAGACTGACCCAGCCGCGCCAGCCTTTGGGTCCCAGGCACCAAAGGCAACGCGGGGGACGCGCGCCAACACCGAGGCGCCAGCGCACATGGCGCACGGTTCCAGGGTGACCACCAGGGTGCAGCCGTCCAACCGCCAGTTGCGGGCGGTCGCGGCGGCACGGCGCAAGGCCAGCACCTCGGCGTGGGCCGTTGGATCCCCGGTGGCTTCACGCTCGTTCCAGCCGGTCCCCAGCACTGTGCCATCTTTGGCGACGACGACGGCGCCAATCGGCACATCCGCCGTCTCCAGGGCGCGGTGCGCAGCCTCCAGCGCGAGGCCCATCCACTGGGAAAGGAGCGGGTCGGTTCCGAGGGGGTTTGGCGGCATGCCCCCAATGATACTTTTGAGCTATGCGCGTACTGGTTGTAGATCATCCCCTTGTAGCCCACAAACTCACCGTCCTCCGGGACAAGGACACGGCATCGCCGGTGTTCCGGCAGCTGACCGAGGAGCTGGTGACGCTGCTCGCCTATGAGGCAACCCGTAATGTCCGGGTGGAGCCTGTCGAAATTGAGACGCCGGTGACTACTGCGATCGGGACGGGTCTGGTCAAGCCCACGCCGCTCGTGGTCCCCATTCTTCGTGCGGGCCTGGGCATGCTGGAAGGCATGACCCGGCTGGTCCCCACGGCCGAGGTGGGTTTCCTGGGCATGGCCCGCAACGAGGAAACCCTTGAGGCCATCACCTACGCGGAACGGTTGCCCGACGACCTGACCGGACGCCAGATTTTCGTCCTCGACCCGATGCTCGCCACCGGTGGCACCCTGCGCGAAGCGATCAAGTTCCTGTTCAAGCGCGGCGCTGCCGATGTCACCTGCATCTGCCTCCTCGCCGCACCCGAAGGCCTTGCTGCGCTGCAGGCCGAGCTCGAGGACGCCAACGTGACCATCGTGCTGGCCTCGATTGACGAGAAGCTCAACGAAAACGCCTACATTGTGCCCGGGCTGGGTGACGCGGGAGACCGCCTGTACGGCGTCGTCGGCTAGTCTCGGACTCCATCGCGGCAGGTGCGAGGGCAGGAAAACCGGGTCCGTTCCGCCGGAATTATGCCCAGAAACGGGTGACCGGCCGGACCCCAAACCATTGTTACTTGCGCGTAAAGGAATGTGACGTGCAATAATTTGTAACGTGTTTACCCACTCACCGGCATCTCCAGCTGCAGCATCAATCGCAGGCGCACAGCCTGCGAGTGCCACGCGCTGGTGTCGAATGCACGCGTAACGGCTTACCCACACCCCTTACGCACTCCTAGCCCAACGGCGGGCTCCATTGAAGCCATCTCGACTCGGGCATACCCCCGCATTCGTGCCGTGATGACGGCCATTCACGTAGAGGCAAACGATAAATGTCAGTAGCATCCGGATACGTCCACATCTCTCTCCGCAACGCACAGAGCCGCGCCAACCTTCAGGGCCGCTCCTCCCAGTCGCGCCCCTCCTTCGTCCCCTACGGCGAGGTTCCCGCACAGGACCAGGCAGCGTCTGGGTACCGGGCCCTCCAAGCCGTGCCGGGACCATTGGACAGCGCCCACCCCGATACGGCACCCACCCCTGTGGTGACCCCGAACGGGGTGCCCGGCCCCCAATCCGTGACCGGTGATACCTCCGCGCGCGGCTTCGTTCTTTATGTCGCGCTGGATGAGGGAGTCGCTGCCACCTGCGGCACCACGCTGACCAAGCTGGCCCAGGACGTCAGGGCCTATGTTCGGTCCCTCGTCCCAGAGGCCGAAAGCCACGCCGCCGTGGCGCTGGCACCAGCCGACGCCGTAGGAAGCGATATCGACGTCGTCCGGCAGGCTCTCGGCGATCCCACAGTCACCCGACGGGTCCCCGCTCAGGCGGCCCAGCCGGCCGCGCCGCGCCCCACGGGTGTCCTGATCGACCTGTCGCGGCGCGAGGTTCACCTCGACGGCGACACGCTCAACCTCACGTTCAAGGAGTTCGAACTCCTCAACTACCTGGTCGAAAACGCGACCCGGACGGTTGGCCGCGAAGAACTTCTCAGCGGCCTGTGGCGCAACGCCGAAGAGGTGCCCAACGAGCGCACCATCGACGTCCACATTCGCCGTCTTCGCTCCAAGCTGGGGCGGCTCGCGAACACCGTCCGAACGGTCAGGGGACAGGGCTACCGGTTCTACGAGCACCCTGAAGTCATCGTCTGGGCTGCCCCCGAATACTCCATCTAGTCGGGTCGGCGCCTGACCACCGCCAGCTGGCCGGCAGCAAAATGGCCACCATGGGTACCATAACCCGGCGGCAGGTGCTACCCTTTGGCAATCCCATCATCGGGGTGACTGTTGGGAGTCAGTCGCCTTGAAGATGAGATGGGCCGGGTAACCAGTGGCTGCAGAAGCGGAAGACTCTACAATTCCCTGCGCCCTGGCGGGTGTTCGGGATGGTGTGTGACGAGGCGGTAGTGGTTGCCAGTTTCCCATTTTCACACTCGCCACATTGGGGATACGTATGACTGGGGACAGAACCCGCGGCCAGTTGATTTCGCAACTGGAGGTGCTGCTTCGTCGCGGAGTGTCGGTGGTCGTCGAAGGCCAATTCGGTTCCGGAAAAACCGAGTCCCTCAAGATCGCTGCCCGGGCGCTTGAATCCGACCGAATCATAGTGCGCCTTCGCGGAACCCCCCGAGGCACCAGGACCGCCTACCTGGCGCTGGCAGACCTGGTCGGGGTCCGTCCTGGCACGGTCCCGCATCCGGCAGTGATCTTCGCGCAGCTCGCACAGCGGCTGAGGGAACTGGCCGTTGACCGCCCGGTGATCCTGCTGATCGACAATTTCGATTTCCTTGACCCGCAGAGCAGGGCCATGTGCACCATGCTGCTGGGAATGCCCTCAGTGACTCTTCTGGTGTCCTGCAATCGGGTTGAGGACAGCCCCGAACTTCGCGCCGCAGTCAACAGCTGCACCATGGAAGCCCTCACCCTTTCCGCGCTATCGGTGGCCGAGGGCAGGGAGGTGATCGAGCGCTTCCTGGGGGGCAAGGTCTCGACGTCCGTCGTCAACTCACTGCACGCCCATTCCCGAGGCAATGCCAGGATTCTGACCATGCTCGCCGCGCACGGTCGCGAGAACGGCAACATCGCACGCGTCGACGGACTGTGGCGCACCACCGCCCACTACGCCGAACCATTCACTAGCGGGTCCTTGCGGAGCGGCTTGGCGGTGCTGCAGTCGCGGCTCACCGCTGATGAGCGCGCCGCATTGGAAGTACTTGCAGCGGCTGGATCAGTCCACATTGATGTGCTGGCGCGCCACTGCGACATGCGGGCACTCGAACACCTGCAGCGCGAAGGTATGGTGGACGCCCGCGACGGTGGGAACACGTACTGGCTGCACAGCAAAGGGCTGGCCCATATTCTGCGGCAGACTCTGGGGGACACCAGAAGCCGCCAGATCTGGACCGAGGTGGTCGAGCCCGGAATGACCCTCCGAGGGGTGCGCCCACCGGGCGCGAACATTGTGTGGGCGCTGCAACGTGGAATTGACGTCAATGACACGGCCCTCCTGAACGCCGCCGACGACGCGATGCGCGCCTACTCGCCACGCATCGCCCTTGACCTGGTGTCCGCCGTGAAAAGGCGGACTGGACTCTCGGCCCGGGTAGAGGCGGAGGCCCACTGGTTCCTCGGACAAATGAAGGAGGGCCGGCGCGCCCTCGAGGGTCAGGCCGACGCGCCGGTGACGTCGACCGCGCCCGACGTCGAGGAAGCGGCAACCAGCCAGCTGGTCCGGTCTGTCTTTTCAGCCGGTGAGGTGGCCGGGGATGAGGGCCCGGAGCAGCTGGCCGGGGACTCGCTGCGGCAGCTGTTGATTCACCGCCGGACCGGCAATTACCCCGCACTGCTGGACGTTTTCCTTGCGAATAGCCTTCCTACCGGTTCGGACGCCCGCTACTTGGCCACCATGCTGGCCGCGGAGGCCTATGCGGCGTGTGGAGACTCGGCACGGGCGCGACTCATGACCATCGAATGCGGGTCGATGGCTGGGAGCGTCCGGTCCGCCGTCGTGCGTGAGCTTGGAGAAACCGCCCACTACCGGGTGCTCTTCCTCAACGGTGAGTGGCGGGTGCTCACGGACATGCTTTCCCAGCACATCCTGCGACGGCCAGGCCGCTTGTTGTTTGGCGAACAGTCGACCCTGTCGCTCCCACGCCTGATCTCCAGAGAGCCCCGGGACGGCGCGATCGCCGGTGAGCGGAGTGCGGCGCGTCCCGCTGACCTGTTCGGCTGGTTCATCCAACGGTCGGCGGAGCTGTTCGCCCTGGACGACTCGGGGCATCCGGCGGCCACAGGGTTGAAGGAACTGGCGGGTGACAGGAGGCTTACCGGCCTGTTTGGACTGCAGCTATTCGCGCTGGGTTCCCTGGCGCTGTTGCAAGGGGACGCCGGTACGGAGGGTGTCCTCGTTGACCATTTCAACGAGCTGGACCTCAAGCGGCTCGAACGGTGCGCCCGAACGACGACGGGCCCCCTAGCTCGGCAGCTGGGACTGCTCGCCGACGGTCTATTGGCGGGCGATCCAGCGACCCTCGTCCGGGCAGCGCAGGCCGCTGCCCGCCAAGGAAACATGGGCCTGTCAACCGTGGCTGCCACTCTCGCTTCTCGCGCTGCTGGCAAGATCAAACAACCCGAGGTCCAGCGGGCGGCCCAGGTGCTGGTGCCTGGTTCGGATTCCAGCCCCACGATGCCCGAGGACACCTCGATGCTGACCCGTCGAGAGCGTCAGGTGGTTGATCTCGCGTTGTCCAGCAGCAAGAACTCGGAGATTGCCGCGGTCCTGGGCATTTCACCGCGTACAGCCGAACGCCACCTTCAAAACGCCTACCGCAAGCTGGGTATCTCCACCCGCGAGCAGTTGCGGCTCGTGTTTCAGTCACCGGATGGCGCAGCTGAATCGGGCGGTGCGTGAATCGGTTGTCCCCCGCAGGCAAGTTGCCACGGAGCATCCTCGAGGAGGTACTCGATGCCGCGGGACGGGAACTCGTCACCGCCCGCTCTGGGGGGCTCCTCCTCACGACGTCGACGGTTTTTGGTGGGGACTTTCTCCTCACACGGATTCTCGCGTCCGCCGATCCCTTCTATACGGTCAGCGTGCAGGGAACGAAGTCGTTTTCGGACGTCCCATACGCCCCGCTGGCACCTTTGCTCCAGGATTCTCCGGACATCGACTTTGAGTCGGAGCTTGACGTCCTTTCCGCGGTTCGCGACCGGATCCAGCGACTGACTAAGGGGCGGAGCTGCGTGGTGGTGGTACGTGGACCGGAGCACCTCGATTCGGCGAGTATCGCCCTGTTGACCAGGCTCGCTGAGTCGCCCTCGGTCGGTTTGCTGATCCGGAGCGGACCACGCAGCAAGGTTCCTCTGGACCTGGAGCTCGTCCTGGCTGACGGGTTCATCGAGGAGGTTCACATCCCGGTACTGACCGCCGCCAATGTCAGGGAGTATTTCGATTCCATCCTGGGAGCCACCCTCCCGATGTTGTCCAGCACCCTGGTCTGCGAGGTCATTGGGGGGAGTCCGGTCCTGCTGGAAATGGTCACCCGGGACGGTGAGTTGAGGGACCTGATTCAGTTGCGCGACGACGTCTGGATCCTTCCGCGTGAACTCAGCCTGACCGACCGGATCGCCGAACGCATTTTCAGCTTGATTGCCGACTATGCTCCGGAGGAGACCGACGTTCTCCTGACTGTTGCGCTCGCTCACCAAATACCGGTGGACGTGGCGGTCCACCTGTGGGGGGCGGACCCGGTCAACGCCTTGTTGCTGGAGGGGGCGCTCGCCAGGGAAGAGGATGCTGGGACGATCTGGCTGCGCGCCGCCCCGCCCCTCCTCGGTGCAGCAATCCGGCATCAGGTCGAGCCATTCCGGTCGCGCCGGCTCTGGGAGAACGTCCACGAGCACCTCACCGACCTCACGAACACCCCGGGCATTATTCACCGGGTGCTGTGGAAACTCTCAGTGGGGGTCACAGTCGACGACGATGAGGTGCTGGCCGCTGCCACGATGGCTAACCGTCTCGACAAGCCAGACACCGCGGAACTCTTGCTGCGCCGGCTACCGTCCGGTGCTGCAGCGGACCGCCCCGGGCTCTTTGCAGCTGCCGAGGTGCAGCGTGCACGCGCCGAGTTCTATAACGGCCGGACCGACCTCGCCTTGCCCCGCCTCCGACGGCTCGTACTTCGTGATCCCGGGTCCGATGTCCTGACCTCGGTCATCCACTTCATTTTTCAGATCAATCTCGCCACGGGGCTGGGGGCATCAGCACTCTCGGAGGCGATCCGCCGTCACGCAGCGGCTGGCCCGACGGGCACCGCTTACGAAAGCACACTGATCGTGCGGCTGGGCCGGGATCTGCAACAACTCACTGCCGGGATCATCCCCAAGACCCCGGTGGTCGAAGCAACCACGGTTCCGCAGGATCCCAGGGAAGCGCTCTGCTGGCATTTCGTCATGGGTGAGCTGCTCTACCGGCGCGGCGACCTCTCGGGCGCAGCCGCAGAACTGAGCCTCGCGCTGGATCTGGTCCTCGACCATGAGCACCTGCGCAACTATGGCGGGTGCATTGTGACCCGGCTGATGCTCTTGCTGGTTGGCGGCGGATTCTGGGACGAACTGGCGGCACTCCAAACCGAGGTGACGGCCGGGCGGGCTCCCTGGATCAAGCGCTTAATCGGGTTTTGGGAGCTGATAGAGGGTCTGACAGCGCTCCAGAGGGGAAGGCCCCAGACCGCGCTCGCACACTTCCGGACAGCTGTTGTGGTTCTCAGGGCACGCGACATTAAGCAATTCAGGCCCCTCGCGGCCGCTCTTGCTACCTATACGGCCTGGCTGATCGGCGATCCAGGTCTGAACGATTTCGTGGGGGAGTACCGTAGGCTCAGCCAGCTGGGACCGCCCGAACGTCGGATGCTCGCCGAAGCCTATATGGCAGTGGCCGGGGATGTTCCGGCCGGCGCCTCAACGCGGCAACGCGGGCTCATTCCGGTGGAGGCAGCGAATCCGCAGATTCGCGCCGAACTGAGTTTTCTGCGGGTGCAGGCCGGTGCCGATGACGCCGTCGACGTCGGCATCGACCGTACCGCTGGACTCTCTGACCCGCGCACTCAAAGCCTCCACGCAGTGCTGACCGCGCTCGCCGACGGAAGCGTGAGCGCGCTGGTTGACGCAGCAGAGTTTTGCCTCGACCGGGGGCAGGACCTGCTGGTTCCGGTCTGTCTGGGAGTCCTGCTGACCCAGTCACCGGGATCGAACAGTAAGGTGGTGCGCAGTGCCGCGAAGCTGTTGGCCCGGCTCGACCCCGAGCTTCAGCGGTTACACCCTCAACTGGCGGCGCTGCGCCACGCCACCCGCCTCACCCCGCGTGAGGTGACCATCGCCGCAGACGTCGCTGCAGGGAAGACCGCCAGGCAGATCGCCAAGCACTACGGAGTGTCGATCAGAACGGTCGACGGCCATGTGGAAAGCATCCTCACTAAGCTTGGATTGTCCTCACGCAAGGAAATTGGAAAGCAGTCACCCTAGCGGCAGATGCAGAACACGTTGAAAACTACGTACCGTTCTCGAAAAGTCGGGTAGTACCTGCGTAGTGCTAGTAGGAGGTTCGCAGCCTATGTTGAGTGCAGGGAAGAAATTCCCAGGTCGGTGCGGACACCAGCACTGAAGCTTAGAGCCGGAGGCGGCGGAGGGACTCCCCAACGACCTCGCCGTCTCCGCCTCCAGCCGTGTTGGGGAAGCATCGACCGAAGCGGAACACCGACCGCTGACCCACAGATCGGAGCGGCTTCCCGGGGCGAGAGCCGGGAAGCCGCTCTTTCTGTTGGATCCTGGAAGCGGCGGTCCGAGATGCGTCGCCTTGGCGGGGAAACATCATAGACTTCAGGCCATGGCATCTCACCACCTCAAACGGCTCATGCTGCTGCGGCACGCCAAATCCGACTGGCCCCGGAACGTCGAAGACTTTGAGCGCCCCCTCAGCACCCGCGGGCACGGCGATGCGCGGCTCCCTGGGCTCTGGATGGTGGAAAACGACTCCGTTCCTGACCTGATTCTGTGCTCATCAGCCCTGCGCACGCGGCAGACCTGCACCTGGATCTGCAAGGAGCTCGGAGATAAGGCTCCGACCCCCAAACTCGAGGAACGGCTGTACTCGGCGTCCGCATCAGCGATCCTGGCGTTGATCAATCACGTTCCGGAAACGGTTACCAGCCTTCTGGTGATTACCCATATGCCCGGAGTCCAAGAACTCGCCATGCGTCTGGCCTCGGTGGATTCGGACGAGGACGCGGTGATGGACATGGCCACCCACTACCCGACGTCGGGCCTGTCAGTGCTGCAGCACGACCGACGCTGGGCAGAACTGGACGGCCGGGACGCCGTGATGACCAACTTCGTGGTGCAGCGAGCCTAGAGGCCGTACTTCTCCAGAAGGCGCAGCCAGACTTCGCTGATGGTCGGATAGGCCGGCACAGCGTGCCACAAACGGTTCAGCGGAACCTCCCCGGCGATCGCTATGGTCGCAGCATGCAGTAGCTCAGCGACGTCCGGGCCAGCGAAGGTCATGCCGACCAGGACCTTACGGTCCTCATCCACCACCATCTGCGCCCACCCTTGATAACCGTCGGAATGGAGCGCGGACCCGGCCACCGCAATTTCCAGGGATGTCTCGCTCACGTTGAGGCCCGCGTCCTGCGCCTGTTTCAGGGTTCGCCCCGCCATCGCGATTTCTGGGTCAGTGAAGACCACCTGCGGGACGGCGTACTGATCAGCCGAGGCGGCGTAGTCGCTCCAGTCCTCGACGGTGTCCCCGAGGCTGCCAGCCGCACGGGCAGCGATCGCCGAACCGGTGATCCTCGCCTCGTATTTCCCCTGATGGGTCAGCAGGACCTTGCCCGCAGCGTCGCCGACGGCATACAGCCAGTCGACCCCTTGAACCCTGCCCGACGGGTCGATGACGAGCTTCTTCGGGTCAAGACCGAAATCCTCCAGGCCGAGCTTGGTCAGGGCAGGCTGGCGGCCCGTGGAGACCAGAAGCTTCTCGGCGGTCACTGTTTCGCCCCCTTCAAGGTGCACGGTCACCGAACCGTTGTCCTGCTGTTTCACCGACTCGGTCGCAGTGTCGGTCCTGATGTCGATGCCGTCACCCTCAAGCCCCTGCCGCACAAGTCGACTGGCCGGGGCGGGGTAAGTGGAAAGGAGACCGCTGCGGGCAATGATCGTTACCGCGGACCCGAGCCGGGCGAAGGCTTGTGCCAATTCTGTGCCAGCGACACCGCCACCAAGGACAACTAGCGATGTGGGAACCTGGGGTGCCGAGGTGGCTTCGCGGGTCCCCCAGTACTCGACTGTGTCCAGACCCTCGATCGGTGGGATGGTGGGCGTGGAGCCGGTCGCCAGCACCACTGCCACCCGGGCTGTCAGCGGGGTGACGTCGTCGTCGTGGCGCACCGCAACCGAACGCTCACCCGTGAGACGTGCTGTGCCGCGCACCAGGGTGATTCCGCTGTCCTTCACCCACTCGGCCTGCGAGGAATCGTCCCAGTGTGATGCGAACTTGTCACGGCGGTCAAGGACCTGCTCTACATCGAGGGGGCCGGTGACTGCCTCCCGAGAGCCAGCAACCCCCAAGGCAGCTTTCAGGGCCGTGCCGGGGCGCAGCAAGGCCTTGGATGGCATGCAGGCCCAGTAGGAACATTCCCCGCCGACCAGCTCGGCCTCGATCAGAGCCGCCGAGAGGCCCGCCCGCACTACGCGGTCAGCCACATTCTCGCCGACAGCGCCAGCACCGATCACAATGACGTCAAAATCCGTGGAGTCGTTCATGCCTTGAGCTTTTCACTGCCGGTGCGCCGGGGCAACCTGTGCCCGGACCTTAATCGACGAGCCGGGACAAAAAAACACCCCCGGCCAAAACCGGGGGTGTCTTTTCTTGCTGGTAAACCACTGTGCGCGCGAAGGGACTCGAACCCCCAACCTCCTGATCCGTAGTCAGGTGCTCTATCCATTGAGCTACGCACGCAATCTGGTCAACTTCGGCGATGTGTCCAACGCATTTCTGCGTTACCCGCGCCGTTCTTGGCCTTGGATAACTTTACAGCTATTGCCGAGTTACGCCTAATTCACGGGAGGGGCTGAAGTTTTTAGGCTAGTCGCCGCGACTTGCTCCACTGCCTAAACTAGACCGGTCTACGTGACCTTAATCACATTACGGGGTGTTGACAGCATCTAAACACCGTGGATTCTAGGGGAATACCTTCACAAACCACACCCCGGACCCGATGATGGTGCAGAGGCTGGGAGTGACATGGACCATAGCATCGTTACACCACCCACCCAACGAAGGGACATGTTATGGGCGATCCTGTGCGCCAACTGGTTGAAGACAAGAACCTGAACGCAACCGATCAGAGCGGCATGCCCGTAGTGCACGTCGGCGGGGACCACACCCCGGCACCGACCACTCACGCAGGTTTAGTCGCGTGGGTTCAGGAAGTTGCCGACATGGTTCAGCCTGACCGGGTGTACTGGGTCAATGGTTCCGAAGCCGAAAACAAGGCACTGACCGACGAACTGGTGGACGCTGGAACCCTGCGTCGCCTCAACCCTGAAACGTTCCCCAATTCGTTCGCGGCCTTTTCGGACCCCGCGGATGTGGCACGGGTAGAGGAGCAGACCTTCATCTGCTCCCAGAACGAGCGCGATGCCGGGTTCACCAACAACTGGATGGACCCCAGCCAGATGAAGGAGAAGCTGCGAGGCCTCTTCACTGGATCGATGCGCGGACGCACCATGTACGTGATCCCGTTTGTGATGGGTCACCTCGATGCTGCCAACCCCAAGTTCGGTGTCGAAATCACCGACAGTGCCTACGTGGTCAGCTCCATGCGCATCATGGCCAACATCGGCACCGAGGTGCTGGCACGGATGACGGAGCTCAACGCCGAGTACGTCCCCGCGCTGCACTCCCTCGGTGCGCCCCTCGCCGAGGGTGAGACGGACGTGCCCTGGCCGTGCAACTCGGAAAAGTGGATTGTCCACTTCCCGGAAGAGCGCTCAATCTGGTCGTTCGGTTCCGGATATGGCGGCAACGCCCTGCTGGGCAAGAAGTGCTATGCCCTGCGGATTGCCTCGGTGATGGCACGGGATGAGGGGTGGCTGGCGGAGCACATGCTCATCCTCAAACTCACCTCCCCGGAGAACAAGACCTACTACGTGTCGGCCGCATTCCCCTCTGCCTGCGGCAAGACCAACCTTGCCCTGCTGGACCCCACCATTGAGGGCTGGAAGGTTGAGACGCTGGGCGATGACATCACCTGGATGCGGTTCGGTGATGAGGGTGAGCTCCGTGCGATCAACCCAGAAGCCGGTTTGTTTGGTGTGGCACCGGGGACCGGATGGCTGACCAACCCGAACGCGATGCGCGCGATCGCCAAGGGCAACTCAATCTTCACCAATGTTGCCCTGACCGATGACGGCGGCGTCTGGTGGGAAGGGATGACCGCCGAGGTGCCCGATCACCTGACCGACTGGCAGGGGAATGAATGGACGCCCGCGTCGGACAAGACAGCGGCCCACCCGAATGCCCGGTTCTGCACCCCGATCGACCAGATCGACATGCTCGCCGACGAGTTCAACGACCCGAACGGCGTCGAGATCTCGGCCATCCTGTTCGGCGGCCGCAGGAAGACCACGGTTCCGCTGGTTACCCAGTCGCGCGACTGGACCAACGGAATCTTTATGGGGTCAACCCTGTCGTCCGAGACGACTGCCGCCGCCGCTGGCGAGGTGGGCCGAGTGCGCCGCGATCCAATGGCCATGCTGCCGTTTATCGGGTACGACGCCGGCGACTACCTGCGCCACTGGATCACCCTGAGCAGCAAGGCAGATCAGGAGCGACTGCCGAAAATCTTCCTGGTGAACTGGTTCCGGCGGACCGCCGATGGCGGGTTCGCCTGGCCAGGCTTCGGCGAGAACTCCAGGGTGATGAAGTGGGTGATCGAACGGCTTGAGGGTACCGCCGATGCCGTCGAGACACCGATCGGCTATGTGCCGACCGGAGCTTCCCTGGACCTCACCGGCCTGGACATGACGCCGGAGGAGGTCGATGCCGCGGTGCGGGTGGATCCCGAGGAGTGGGCGGCTGAGCTGCAGGGTATCCAGGAGTGGTACTCCCGGTTCGGGGACTCCCTCCCCGCCGAGCTCCAGGATCAGCTGACCGGGCTCAAGGAGCGGTTCGCTCACTGATTGGCTCGACCCCTCTGACTGACGGAAGGCGCCCGGTGAAGAAATCTACCGGGTGCCTTCCGTTGTCCACGGGTTGCGGGGAGATGCGGCGGCGTCCCCTACTGGCGAACCTGCGCCAGCACCTGCTCGGTCAGCGTTTCCAGGACCTGACGGTCGACTGCTTCAGCGTTCAGTCGCAGGTAGGGCTCGGTGTTCGATGCGCGGAGGTTGAACCACCAGGACCCGTCATCCGCTGTGAACGTCAACCCATCGAGCTCGTCAACGGTGACACCGTCGTTGCCAAACTCCTCCCGGACACGGGCCACAGCGGCGGGGACGTCCTCCAGGCGCGAGTTGATCTCGCCGGAGGCGAAGTACGGCTCGTACTCACGGGCGAGGTCGGAGAGGGGACCGGGCTGCTCGCCCAGCGCCGCAAGGACGTGCATCGCGGCCAGCATCCCGGTGTCAGCGTTCCAGAAGTCCTTGAAGTAGTAGTGGGCTGAGTGTTCGCCGCCGAAAACGGCGCCCTCCTCAGCCATCACCGCCTTGATGAACGAATGTCCCACCCGGGTGCGGACGGGCCGTCCACCCAGCCGTTCGATCAGCTCGGGCACGGCCCGGGACGTAATGAGGTTATGGATGACGACGGGTGCGCTCACCCCTTCTGCCTGGGCGCGCACGATTTCTCGGCGTGCCACCATCGCGGTGACGGCGCTCGGCGAGACCGGATTCCCGAGTTCGTCAATGACGAAACAGCGGTCGGCGTCGCCGTCGAAGGCAATCCCAATATCCGCCTGGGTGCTGACCACTGCCGCCTGCAGGTCCCTGAGGTTCTCCGGTTCAAGGGGGTTGGCCGGGTGGTTTGGGAACGACCCGTCGAGCTCGAAGTACAGGGGGACGATGTTGAGGGGGAGCTTGGAAAGCAGCGAATCCCCCAGGACGGCGGGAGTGGTCAGCCCGCCCATGCCGTTGCCAGCGTCGACGACCACCTTCAACGGCCGCGATCCTGACAAGTCCACGAGGGAGCGCAAGTACTCGGCGTATCCTCGGAGCACGTCGCGGACCCCGATGGTGCCGGTTCGTTCCGCCGCGGGTATTTCACCGGTGTTCAGGTATCGCTCGGCGAGAGCCTGAATCTGAACCAAACCCGTCTCGGAGGAGACGGGTACTGCGCCGGGTCGGCACATTTTCATCCCGTTGTACTCAGCGGGATTATGGCTGGCGGTAAAGGTGACCCCCGCAGCGTCGAGGGTGCCGCTGGCGTAATAGAGCTCGTCGGTCGAAATCAGGTCGAGGAGGACGACGTCGGCTCCGCGGCGGGTGGCGCCCTGAGCGAAGGCGTTGCTGAACTCCGGCGAGGACGGCCTCATATCGCCGCCGACGAGGATAGTAGCGCCGGTGAGCTGGAGTACGTCAACGAATGCAGCTCCTACCGCCTCGACAATTTCGCAGGTGATGCTCTCGCCCACGATGCCGCGCACATCGTAGGCCTTGAAGGACGCTGAAAGGTCAAAGGATTTACTCACGGACAGAGTCTAACCGCTGGCTTCCGCCGGACAGGGGCTGTGGAGGCCAGGTCAGGCGGGTTTTCCACAACAGCGGGCTGGCAGGCAGGGCTGTCAGCGGGGACTGCGATACTAGGCTCATGGTCGATACCACCACACTTCATGATCAGGCAGCGGTTATTCTGCGGACCCTCGTTGGACGAGAGGACGCCGAGTTCCACGACGGCCAGTTCGAGGCGATCGAGGCCCTGGTGGACGGTGGCCGGAGGGCCCTCGTGGTCCAGCGCACGGGGTGGGGGAAGTCGGCCGTCTACTTCGTCGCGAGCCTGCTCCTGCGTGCCCGGGGGGCGGGGCCAACGCTGATTGTGTCTCCACTGCTCGCGCTGATGCGGGACCAGGTTGCGGCGGCGGCGCGGGCCGGCGTGCGGGCCGAAGCGATCAACTCAGCCAACCAGACGGACTGGCAGGAGATCACCGACAAACTCGACAACAACTCGGTCGACGTCCTCCTGGTGTCACCGGAGCGGCTGAATAACCCGGCGTTCCGGGAGCGTCACCTGCCCGAATTGATCCGGCGCACTGGGCTCCTGGTCATCGATGAGGCGCATTGCATCTCCGACTGGGGACATGATTTCCGTCCCGACTACCGCCGGTTACGTGACCTGATCACCCAATTGCCGGCGGGCGTGCCAGTTCTGGCGACGACGGCGACTGCCAACTCGAGGGTAGTCAGCGACGTCGAGGAACAGTTGGGCACTGACGGCACCGAAGTATTCACTCTGCGTGGCAAGCTGGCCCGTGAGTCCCTGCGGCTGGGGGTCCTCCGACTACCGAGCCCCCGGTCTCGCCTCGCCTGGCTCCTGACCCACCTTGATGACCTGCCGGGCAGCGGGATCATCTACGCACTGACCGTCTCAGCCGCTGAGGACACGGCCCACCTGCTGCGGGCGAACGGCCATCAGGTTCTGGCGTACACCGGCCGGACCGACCCGGCCGAACGAGAGTCGGCCGAGGCCGCTCTGAAAAACAACGAGGTCAAGGCTCTGATCGCGACCAGCGCGCTGGGAATGGGTTTCGACAAGCCGGATCTCGGATTCGTGGTTCACCTGGGCGCGCCCTCATCCCCGGTGGCCTATTACCAGCAGGTAGGTCGTGCGGGCCGTGGTACCCCCAACGCTGACGTCCTGCTCCTGCCGGGCACTGAGGACCGCGAAATCTGGGAGTACTTTGCCACGTCCTCGATGCCGTCGGAGGAGAAGGCAACCCGGGTGCTCGCGGCACTGCAGCCCGGCGCCGTCCTCTCCACTCCTGCCCTGGAAGCCCGGGTGAATCTTAAACGCACCCCTCTCGAACTGCTGTTGAAGGTCCTGGACGTGGACGGCGCCGTCCGGAAGGTGCAGGGCGGCTGGGAAAGTACCGGTGCGCAGTGGGTCTACGACAGCGAGCGGTATGGCCGGATCGCCACAGCGCGGATCGCCGAACAGAAGTCCATGTTGGACTATGAGAACACCTCACGATGCCGGATGGAGTATCTTGCGGCAGCACTCGACGATCCGACAGCTGCACCGTGTGGGCGGTGTGACACCTGTGCGGGCGCGTGGTTCTCGGATGAAGTGGCGCATGATGCCTCAGATAGCGCCCAGAAGGCGCTCAGCCGGGTGGGTGTGGAACTCGACCCGCGGGGTCAGTGGCCCAGCGGGATGGACAAACTGTCGGTCCCAGTCAAGGGGCGGATCCCGGCTGGTCAGGCCAACGCGGAGGGCCGGGCACTGGCCCGACTGACCGATTTGGGGTGGGGGAGTCGGCTGCGGGAGCTGCTGGCTGACACGGTCGGGGACCAGCCGCTGGGCCCACAGGCCATCGAAGCCTGCGTCTCGGTGCTGGCCCAGTGGGGATGGGAGACTCGTCCCGTGGCGGTGGTCAGTGTGCCGTCGCGTCGTCGACCGTTGCTGGTCAAGTCGTTGGCCGAGAGCCTCGCCAAAGTGGGCCGCATCCCGTATCTCGGGGCCCTGCAGACACCGCACGGCTGGCCCACCGGGGCTCCGGGCGGCAACAGTGCGTTCCGGCTTGCAGCAGTCTGGGGTCGTTTTGCGGTCCCCGAGGAGGGGCGAGACTGGTTTGCCGCCAATCCGGGCCCGGTCCTGTTAGTGGATGATCTTGCGGACAGCCGGTGGACCATCACTGTTGCCGGTAAGGCGTTGCGGGATGCCGGAGCCCAGGACGTGCTGCCATTTGTCCTCGCCCTGAAGGCCTGACCGGACAGCAGAAAGCACCCCCAGCCGAGGCCGGGGGTGCTTTCCGAAAAACGCGGAGACGGGGGGATTTGAACCCCCGGTAGGCTTTAGGCCCACACTTCATTAGCAGTGAAGCCCATTCGGCCGCTCTGGCACGTCTCCAGCGGCTATTACTAGCCACCCAAGGCTACCTGTAAGACGCGGGCAAGAGCAAAACCGCCGGTAGCTACAGTCCGCCGGTCAGTGCCTTCCACAAAAACTCCTGCGACATCACGTGCATGCGGGCCGCCTGCCGGTTATCCGATGCGCCAGCATGTCCACCCTCCAGCGCTTCATGGAACCACACGTTGTCAATCGACAGCGCCTTCATCCGGGCCGCCATTTTCCGTGCCTGTACCGGCCCCACCCGATCATCGCTCGTCGCCGTCCAGATCAGGGTGCGCGGATAGTCGACCCCCGACCGCAGCTGGTGGTAGGGCGAAAAGGTCTTGACGTACTCCCACTCCTCGGGCTTGTCTGGGTCTCCGTATTCGGCGATCCAGGAGTAGCCCGCCGAGAGCTTCGTATACCGGCGCATATCCAGCAGGGGCACACCGCAGGAGATTGCCCCGAACAGGTGTGGGTAGTGCGTGAGCATGTTCCCCACCAGGAGTCCGCCGTTACTGCGCCCGGTGCAGCCGAGGAGCTCTGGTCGGGTAACCCCGCGTGCCACCAGGTCCGCAGCGATCGCCGCGAAATCCTCGTAGGCGCGATGCCGGTTGGCGTGGAGAGCAGCCCGGTGCCAGGCCGGCCCGTACTCGCCACCCCCGCGGATGTTCGCCAGTACGTACACCCCGTGCCTGCCGCTTTCGGTGGTCCGCTCCAGCCATCCCCGGCCGATCACCCCCGAGTAGGCGGGAACCATCGCATGCTCAAACCCGCCGTAGCCGGACAGGAGCGTGGGGTTTTCGCCGTCGAGTGCCAGCTCCGTCGACGCGACCTGGAAGTAGGGGACTCGGGTCCCATCCTTGGACACCGCGAAGTGCTGTTCAACCGTGAACTCGGTGTCGTTGAAGAACGACGGCGTCGCCTTGACCTTTTCGGGTACGCCGCCCACCTTGCCGCGCAGCAGGGTCGTCGGGGTCAGGAACCCGCTGGCCAACAGCCAGTAGTCATTACCGTCGGCGTCGTCCTCGTCATCAACGGCGAAGGCGTCAACCGAATGCAGGGGCGGGCACGCATCGAGTACCTCCTCCCGCCACTGTTCAGCAGGTGTAAGGACTCGAATCTCGGAGGATACGTCACTGAGCAGATTCACCAGCAGATAATCCCGTGTCCAGCTCCACGACTGCAACGACGTCCGCGCGTCGGGCTGGAACAGGACGGTGAACGATCGCTCGCCGGCCAGGAAGGAGCCGAGATCGATGCCGAGCAGGGACCCTGAGGCGAACACCGTGCCATCCACCTCCCAATCGGTGCGCGGGCGAAGGAGCAACCACTGCCGGTGCAGAGAAACGTTCACATCGTCGGGAACATCCAGACGGACCCACTCACCGTTGTCGCGAAGGTGCGTGCGGCTCGAGTAGAAGTCGATCGTGTCGACGGCGATGTCCCGCTCGAAGCCGGGTGTCTGATCCCTCATCACCACTGCCATCATGTGGTGCTCGGGGATGTCGAAGTACAGCTCAGCGTCATCCAGGGACTGCCCACGCTGCAGGGTGCGTACCGTCCGCGGATAGGAACTGGTGGTCATCGACCCGGGCCCGAAGTCGGTGGCCAGATACAGCGCATCTGGCCCGGCCCAGCTGATCCGACTCTTGGCTGCCGGAATGTCGAACCCATCGGTGACAAAGGTCCGGGAGACGACGTCGAACTCGCGGAACCGCCGGGCGTCACCGCCGTCGGGGGAAAGAGCGATCAGGGTCCGCTGATACGGTTCGCCGTCGGCGGGTCGCAGGAACATCGCCCCGCCCCACACCCATTCGACCCCTTCGTCGGCACTGAGCCGATCAAGGTCCAGCAGCACATCCCACTGAGTTGATGCGGAGTTGTAGCTGTCCCAGTCGGTGCGCCGCCACAGCCCCTTCGGATGTTCTTCATCGCGCCAGAAGTTGTAGTAGTGCCCGCCCCGTTTGGACACCATCGGGATCCGGTCGGTTGAGTCGAGGACCTCCAGGACCTTGCGCTCCATGTCCAAAAAGTCGCCGGTGACGAGCTCTTGCTCGGTAACAGCGTTTTCGGCGCGTACCCATTGAAGCGGCGACGTGCCGTAAATGTCTTCGAGCCAGAGGAACTCGTCGTGATCGGGGATCGAACCGGGGTGCTGGTCTGTGGTGGAGGTCATAATTCCATCCTATGCACGACTTTCGGCTGTCTCCATTTCGGCGCTGCCGCTCATGTCCGGGCCTTGATGCCGCCAGTCTGGTTCCTTCCCGTCCCGGCCCAGCGGATACCCTTATCGAATGCGCATGGGTCGGAGTCTTCGGGTAGCTGTGGTGGGTGCCGGCCCCCGCGGCACCTCGGTGCTGGAACGTCTCATTTCCCAGTGGGAGGCCCAGCAGCCAGACCAACACCAACAGCTGGACATCCACGTGATCGACCCCGAAAGCCCGGGCCCGGGCCATGTCTGGCGGCCGACCCAATCCCGACTCTTCCTGATGAACACTCCGTCGCTGTTCCCCACAGTGGTGCCCGTGGGAACCCCGGACCATGAGTTGGTCCCGTCAGTTGTGGGGTACTCGTTTGACGACTGGCGTGTCCTGGTGACGTCCGACCCGGTCCCCACGCTGTCCAATGCCGACCGCGAAGAGCTCTCGGGCCTCGGAAGCTCCGGGTTCCCCAGCCGCGCCCTGTACGGCAGGTATCTGGAGTGGATCTATCAACAGCTGGTCGACCGGTGCGGTGCTGGCGCCACGATCACCCACCACGCCACCGATGCAAGGGAAATCAGCCGGGAGGCTCCCGGCTACCGTCTCCGGTTAGGCGACGATTCGGAGCTTGCAGCGGATGCAGTGGTGCTGGCGCTGGGACATGTTCCCTCCCAGCTCAGCCCCGAACAGGAGACGCTCAGGGACGGCGCTGCACGGTACAGCCTCAAATACTGGCCGCCCGCCGTCCCCGCCGACGTTGACTGGGCGAAACTGCCTGCCAAGAAGCCAGTGCTGGTCAGGGGCCTTGGCCTGAATTTCTTCGACGCCATGATCCAGCTGACCGAAGGACGGGGCGGTCGGTTCACCCCCGAGGAGGGTGGGAAGCTCAGTTACCAACCGAGTGGCAGCGAACCGCAGATCGTTGCTGCCTCCCGGCGAGGGGTGCCCTACCGGGCGAAGGCACAGCTGGATAGTTACCTTCCTCGCAGCGTGACCTTGCGCTATTGCACGCTACCGGCGCTGCAGACGTTCGCCGACCAGGGAATCACGCCGGGCTTCGATCACGATATCTGGCCGCTGCTGCACCGTGACGTGGTAACGGCCTACTACTCCACCCTGGTGCGGGTGGCTGGCCCGGACCTGCTGGCCGACCCGGAAGGATTTCTTCAGCGAGTTCACACCGCTGTTACCGTGAGCGGCCCGGAATGGGCTGCTGCCCTTGATTCGGTCCTCGCCAGTGAGCTACCCACCGTTCATCACCTCGATGTTGAGCGGCTGTCCCACCCGTTCGCAGGGCGACGGTTCGCGGGCGCCAAGGATTACCAGGAAGCGGTGCTTGACTACCTCGACGCCGATGTCGCCGAGTCTCTCAGGGGTGAAGACAGCCCGCTGAAGATGGCGATCGGTGCCATGAATGCTGGGCGTACGGTGATCAAACAGGTGGTCGCCGATGGTGGGCTGACCGATCAGGCCTGGCTGACCGAGCTCAGGGGATGGTTCGAACCCCTGGTGGAGGGCGTGGCCAGCGGTCCGCCTGCGATCAGGATCGCTCAACTGGCTGCCCTGGCCCGTGCGGGTGTGGTGCAGTTCGTCGGACCCAACCCCCAGTTCGCGGTCGACGCCGACACCGAGCGGTTTGAAGCCTCGTCGCCGTGGGTGGAGGGCGCCGGGGCAGCGGCGAGTTACCTGGTCGACGCGATGATGCCGCCCAACCGCGCCGCAACCACCCTGTCCCCGCTGCTGCGGCAGCTGCTCGACGACGGTCTGGTCCGGCCCAAACTGATGATGGCGACCGACGGCGCACCGGTCAGCGCCCCGGGACTGGACGTCACGCTGCCCCCCTACCGGGCGATTGACGGCTCAGGGCGAGCCCACCAGCACCTGTACGTGGTGGGTCTGCAGCTCGCTTCGGTCCAGTGGGGGACAGCAATTGCGGCCCAGGCTCACACGCCACCTGCTGCCGGGAGTCGGACCCTCCGGGACGCCGATGACATCGCCAGGGCGATCCTCACGATCGCCTAGTTAACCGGAACGGCGGGCCCCGTGAGGGACCCGCCGCCGGTCTGGCTAGGTTGTCGGACTAGAGGCCTTCGGCATACCTGCCGCACGCTCCAACTTCGTCGTCGAACCGGTTGACGAACGCTGCCATCGCGTCACGCGCCACGGGGGTGACTGGACGGTAGGTGCCGTCCCCCCAGCCCTCGGAGATCCCGGCGTCCTTCAGCCAGGAGATCTCCTTCTCGAACATCGTTCCGACAGGAACGTCAGAGAACGGCGCACCCTTCGGGTTCACATAGCTCATCGCTTCCACATCGAGGCATACCTCGCTGGCGAGACGCATCATGAATGCTGCCATCGCGTCCCTGTTGACCGGGGTCACCGGACGGAAGGTCCGGGTGCCGTCGGCCTCAGGCCAGCCGGTCGACAGGCCGGAGGTGTGCATCCACATGATTGCGTCGAAGTGCTCAACCCGGTCCGCTTCGTCAGCGGTGAAGGCTACGTCGCTAAAGGGCGACTCCTCGGGAAGCTCAAACTCTGGTTCCCCGGCCAAACGGTACAGGAACGCGGCCATCGCGTCGCGGTTGATGTTCGCGAGCGGACGGTACGAACGGGTACCGTCGGCCTCCAGCCAGCCGGTGGAGAGACCATTCTCGGCCATCCACTCGATGTGGTCCTGGTGTTCGTTGCCTTCGACGTCGGTGAACTCAGCGAGCTCGACGCCAAGGGGCAGGCGCACCTCAGTGCCCGAGTCGGGTGCATTCAGGTAGAACGTCGCACCGAGGGCGTCGGCGGGAACGGTGAACGCGATCCGTGCGGCTCCGTCGGTGACGTCGAAGGTGCCGATCTCCACTGGCTCGCCGTCGCCGACGGCGTAGGACAGGGCGATGCTGGTGTTGGTCGGGCTGCCCAGCGAGGTCAGGTCCAGTTTGGACACATCGAAGCCGACCTCCTGGCCGAGAACGACGCTCATCGGTGCGCCCTGAACCTGGACCGCGCGACGGTCAAAGGTCGGGGACAGTGGGCTGTTGGCTTCGATGTAGTCGAACCACGCCTCCCGGTCAACCAGCCCCGAGTCGAGGGTGTTGGCGCCGTCGTTGAAGACCACGAAATCGTCGCCGCCCTGGATCAGGAAGTTGAAGGTACCAATCCGGTAGTCACGGGTAGGGTCCAACGGTGCCCCGTCGATGGTGACCGAAGTGATCCGGGACCCTTCAGCAGCCTCGGCGTCGTAGGTGTAGGTCACATTGTCCGACAGTCCCAGGTGCAGGAAGTTGGTGCGGACACCTCCCTCGCGGGGCCACTGCTGCTCAAGCAGTTCCACGAACTGCTCACCGGTCAGGGTGGTGGTTGCCAGGTTGTTCAGGAACGGCAGCACAGCGTTGGCTTCAGCAACGGTGATCTCCCCGTTCTCGTCGTAGTACAGCTCAGCGCGCAGCCCGCCCGGATTGGTGACGCCGATTTCGGCTCCACCGCGTACGTCCGGCTGCAGCGACGAGAGCAGGGAGTCAGCGACCAGGTTGCCCAGGGTGGATTCGGAGCCCCGGTCATCGCGCGCATCCCCGGTGAACGCGGTGGTGATGTCTTCGGTGACCTTGCCCAGGACAACGCTGCCCAACTCCTCGGCAGTTTCCAGAGCGTCGTTGACGATCGTCTGGACCTCGGCCACCCGTGGGTAGTCGGCGACTAGTTCGGCGTCGTCGATCTCGGTGCGGGGCACGTTGCGGGCTTCGTACTCGACGACATCGCCGGTGAGGGTGTCGACGGTCAGTTCAATCTGACCGATGAACTCGCCATAAGAACCGGTCTGGACGATCGGGCGGGTTACGCCGGCCTCTCCAGGAACTGGAGCGTCTGAGGCGTAGAAGGAGTGAGTGTGCCCGTTGAAGATCGCATCAACCAGGGGGGTCGTCTCATTGACGATCGAATCGAATTCGCTGCCCGGAATAACTTCGGGGAGTGCTGCGGAGTCTTCGCTGGATCCGTCGGCACCGGCATGGAACTCGGCGACGATCACGTCGGCCAGGTCACCGTCTTCAATTTCCTGCGCCACGCGGTTGACGGCTTCGACGGGATCCCCGAAGTCGATGGTCTCGATGCCTCCCGGGCTCACCAGGGTAGCTGTTTCCTGGGTGACAGCGCCGATGACGGCCACCTCGATGCCGTCGACTGTGAAGACCTCGTATTCGTCCAACGCCGGTTCCTGGGTGCCCTTGGTGTAGACGTTGGCACCGAGGTAGGAGAAGTCAGCGATCGGTTCGACCCGATCGGTCAGGTCCGCGAATCCGCCGTCGAACTCGTGGTTGCCGACCGCCGAGGCGCGCAACTCCAACGCGTTCAGGACGTCAATCGTCGGAACGTCGCGCTGTGATGAGGAGGCATACAGCGACGCCCCGATTTGGTCGCCCGCCGAGAGGAAGAGCGTGTTCTCGTCTCCGGCTTCGGCCTTCAACTGTTCAACGGTCCCAGCAAACTTCACCGTATTGCCGTCGATACGTCCGTGGAAATCGTTGATGTTGAGAAGGCTGATCGTGGTGGTGTCCCCGGGTGCGTTGACTTCCACGTCGGTCTGCTGCGTCGCATTGGCGGGTAGCGCCGCTATCGGCGAGGCGAGCAGCCCCACCGCCAGCGTGGCGCCGAGCCCGCCCTTCCATGACGAATGTTTCATTCGCTAGTTCTCCTTGGCTTTGGCTGATGACAGCCGCGAGTGAGTCAGCCCATGTGAGAAACACGGGCCTGGTGGCTCGAAATTGTGCTGAATGTGATCCAACTGACCTTGTGAGTCAAACCGAGCCAACCAGACCATCGTGAACGAGAGGTGACCAAAAGTGAAGGGTAGGGGGCCAGCCGTTAACGAATTGTTGGCCCCGGCGCGTGCCGGGACCAACAATTCGAGCGGCGGTAGCCGCCGGAGATGCTACCTGTTCACACTAGATTCCTGCGGCGTACCTGCCGCAGGATCCGAAGGTGTCGTCGAACCGGTTCACGAAGGCTGCCATCGCGTCGCGGGCCACCGGGGTGACTGGACGGTAGGTGCCGTCCCCCCAGCCCTCGGTGATCCCGGCGTCTTTCAGCCAGGAAATCTCCTCTTCGAACATCGTGCCCTCGGGCACGTCCCGGAAAGGGGCTCCGCTGGGATCGGCATATTCGATGGCTTCTTCATTAAGGCAGACCTGCCCGGCGAAGCGCTTCAGGAACGCAGCCATGGCGTCCCGGTTGATTGGCGTTACCGGGCGGAAGGTCCGGGTGTCGTCGGCCCCGGGCCAGCCAGTTGAGAGACCCGATTCGTGCATCCACATGATTGCCTCGAAGTGCTCAACCCGGTCAGCCTCATCGGCGGGGACGGGAACGTCGCTGAACGGTGACTCTTCGGGGATTTCGACGTCGGGCTCCCCGGCCAGTCGGTAGAGGAACGCGGCCATCGCGTCGCGGTTGATGTTGGCCAGCGGGCGGTAGGTCCGGGTGCCGTCGGCTTCCAGCCATCCGGTGGAGAGGCCGTTCGCGGCCATCCACTCGATGTGGTCCTGGTGTTCGTTACCCTCAACGTCGGTGAACTCAATGACCTCGTCCAGTTCCAGGCCGACGATCACTGGGTCGTGGTCGCTGGCGCGGTACTGGTCGGCGGTGTAGTAGTTCACCGGGGTGTAGTTGAACCGGCTGTACTCAAGTGCCAGCGATTCGACTGCGTTGATGTTCCAGATGTCGACGCCGGTAACTGTCGCATGGGCTTCGGGCGAGGCGAGGATGTGGTCCAGCGATCCTGACTGCCCACCAAAGACGTAGGAGTATTTCCCGGTGTCGGCGCCCTGGTTGATGTACCCGGCCTCGTAGAACACCTGCATGGGGTCTTCAGCCGTGTAGGAGTTGAAGTCGCCCGTGAGGAACACCTTGTCGGTGCCAGCCTCGGTCTGCATCGTGTCCGCGAACGCCACCAGAGCGGTTGCCTGCTCGACGCGGTCAGCGTTCGAGGCGCCCTGTCCGTCGCCCTGGTCAGCGTTCTCCCCTGAACCGGAACCCTTTGACTTGAAGTGGTTCACGATGGTGAGGAACTTCGTCGACTCGTCGCCGCCGGCGGCCTGGAAAGCCTGGGCCAACGGTTTGCGGGCGTTGGAGAAGGCGACGTCGTCGTCAAGAATGACCGAATCTCCGACGGTCTCCACCGCGGCGGGCTTGTAGATGAAGGCGTTGCGGATGACGTCTTCGTTGGCGGGCACCTCGGCGGGAGAGGGGACGAAGTCCCAGACGCCCGGTTCGACTTCGTTCAGGGCCGTGGTCAACGAAGCGAGCGCCTCGTCACGATCCTTGCCGAAGGCCGCCGAGTTCTCGATTTCTTCCAGCGAGACCATGTCAGCGTCAAGGTTGGTCAGCGCGTCAACAATCTTGGCTTCCTGGCGCTCAAGGCTTTCAGTGTTGGCAGCACCGCGAGCGTCGCAACCGCCCCGGACCGTGATGGGGTTGCCAGCGCGGTCGTTGAAGTAGGTGCACCCAGCCAGCTGATCACCGGTGGTGCTGAAGTAGTTCAGCACGTTGAAGGAGGCAATCTTGATGTCGCCGCCCACTTCCACTGGGGTGGCTGGCCGCTCACCTGCGAAGGTGACGGGCTGAACCTCATCGGCGTTGCCAGGGGTGAGGTGTGTTACCGGCTGGAATCTCCAGACGCCGAAGTCGAAGTCGACGATGACGTCGGACACGAAGGTCGCTGAACCGTTGACCCGCACCGGGTTCTCCAGCGTCAGGTATGGCAGCTCCTGGCTGTTGTTCTGGACGAAGTCGATCGTGGCACCGTCGTCGAGAGTGACTCCGCGGGCGCTGTTGTCTGCCTGAACGGCCTCGTTCTCCGGGGTGCCGGGAGGGGCAATCTCGGTGGGCTGAACCAGGGCGTCGGGGCCGAGAGCCAGATCGATTTCGCCGAAGCGGTTCAGGTCATAGTTATCCGAAACGGTGAAGTCACCGGTTGGCCGGACGAGCATGCTCTCCAGCACTTCGCGCTCGGCGTCGGTTGCTGGCCAGGGCGTCATCAGTGATTTGACCTCCTCGGCAGGCTCGGTCAGCACGGTGGCCGCACCGGCCACCACCTCAATCTGGGTGACCCCGAAGTTCTCCCCGGCCTCACCGGTAACCTCCACATGGTCACCGATCGCGACGTCGGCGACGGTGCCAGGGGAGTAGATGAAGATGCCGTCAGAGGCGGCACCCGCTTCTGCGCCGGTGCCTTCCGTCTGGATCACGTAGCCGTCAATGCCACCGGTGGGATAGGCGGCGGTGACAACGCCCCGGGTGGTGACTGTTTCACCCTCCAGCGGTGTGGCAGTTCCGGTGCCTTGAATCTCGTTGATGGGAACGACGTCACCGGCGGCTGGCGGTTCTGGCTCCGGTTCGGGTTCGAAGCTGCCCGTCTCGCCGTCGGCATTGGTGGGCGTGACCGCGTCACTGAGGGTGAAGTCGGCTGAGTTGTCGTCGGTGTCGACGAACCCTGTCCGGTTCAACGACCGGGGGTCGGAGTTATTGTCCGGTTGGGGCGCAGCAGCTGTTTCGAACGTGTTCGACGATCCGTACCCCAACAGGTCTTCGATCGACGGGTTACTGGTCACCGAACCGGTGGCCAGCTGATCGACCGCGGCGGAGTCATTCGACAGGATCAGGGTGCCGCCGCCCCCGGCGAAGCTGGCACCGATGGTCGCGTCGGCTTCAGGCAGCGCGACGCCGTTGTCCGCGTTGCTGGATCCGCCAACAAGGTAGTAGCCGTTGGCCGGAATGGTCCCGCTCAGCGGTGCAACACCGGTGGGTGCGGCGGACCCACTGGCGGACCTGTACTGCAGGGACCATCCGCTGATGTCGACCGGCTGATCCGTGGTGTTGTGAAGCTCAACAAACTTGTTCAGATACGGCGCGTTGGTGCTTCCCCCGTTGACGTACGCCTCATTAATGATGACGCCGTTCGGCGCCGCGTAGGCGGGTAGCGCGGCTACTGGTGAGGCAAGCAACCCCACCGTTAGCGCGGCACCGAGCCCGCCCTTCCATGACGAATGTTTCATTCGCTAGTTCTCCTTGGCTTTGGCTGCTGACAGCCGCGAGTGAGACCGCCCGCGAAAACACGGGCATGTGGCTCGATATGGACCAAAATGTGATCCACCTGACCTTTAGGCCACGTTCGAGCCAACCAGACCATCGTGAACGAGAGATTACGGAAAGTGAAGGGTAAGCGGGCTGCGTGTTAACGAATGTTGGCCCCGGCAAGAAACCGGGGCCAACACTTTCTATGGGCGGAAGGTAAGAGATTCGAACTCTTGGTACGGGGTTACCGCACACTGGTTTTCAAGACCAGCTCCATCGGCCGCTCGGACAACCTTCCCAAGTGAGTAGTGTTTCACGTAGCTTCCAGTTCAACCAAAAAACCGTTCCAGTGGAGGACCTTTTGAGAGCAGTAGTTATCACCGAACCAGGCGGACCAGAGGTGCTCAGCGTCTCGCAGGTGGCTGCGCCCCAAATCGGGCCGGGGGAGGTGCTGATCGACGTCGTCGCTGCCGGGCTGAACCGCGCGGACGTGCAGCAGCGCAAAGGGCTCTACCCTCCGCCCCCGGGTGCGTCGGAGTATCCCGGGCTGGAGGTCTCCGGCAGGATTGCCGACGCCGGGGAGTCCGGTTTCTCGGTGGGTGATGAGGTGGTGGCGCTGCTGTCCGGCGGCGGGTATGCGGAGCAGGTCGCCGTCCCCGCCGGTCAGGTCCTTCGGGTGCCACCGGGAATGGGCCTGGTAACGGCAGCGGCCCTGCCGGAGGTGGCGGCAACCGTCTACTCAAACCTGTTCCTCACCGCGCACCTTCAGGCCGGCGAGCGGGTGTTGATCCATGGGGGCTCTGGCGGAATCGGAACCATGGCCGTCCAACTGGCGCTTGCATTCGGGGCCATCCCACTTGTCACCGCGGGATCGGCGGCAAAGCTCGACGTTGCGCGGGGCCTCGGCGCCGCCACCTGCATCAACTATCGGGAGCAGGACTTCGTGGCCGAGGTGGCCGCTGCCACCGGGAGCGAGGGGGTGGACGTCATTCTCGACGTCGTCGGCGCCAAGTACCTGGAGCAGAATGTTCAGGCGCTCGCCGTCGGGGGGCGGCTGGTCATCATTGGGTTGCAGGGCGGGGCCAGGGCCGAGCTGAATCTTGGTGCGCTGATGACGAAGCGCGCTTCGGTGGCCGGCACTACGCTGCGCGGGCGCCCGGTGGCTGAGAAGACAGCCATTATGGCTGCGGTCCGTGAGCATGTCTGGCCGCTCATCGAGTCGGGCAGGGTCAAAGCTATGGTCGACCGCACCTTCCCGCTGGAGCGTGTGGTCGAAGCCCATCAGTACTTTGATTCCGGCGAACACGCCGGGAAAGTTCTCCTCACGGTTGCTCCTTCCCCCTGATCAGCAGGGATGGGTGGGATTGTCTAGACCTGCCCACTGATCGGGCCCGATCGGTGGGTTACTGTGCGTTAGCCGCGGAGCCACCCCTCCCTTGGGCGCAAAAAAGGCCCGTTTGGCGGCGCTCCTGTGTGTCGCGTGGCTGCAGTGACGTGTAACAGGCGTCACGATTGCTATCGTCGGCAGGTTCAAACACTCAAATCCAAGGGAGCACTATGAGTGAGCATCGAAACAGTTCCGGACACGCTGGGGATTCCCCAGTTGACGGTGACGGCCGGGACGTCGACGTCCTGGTGCAGGACCCGGATCTACCACCCACGGCTCTCGACCCGGCAGTAGCTGAGGCTGAGGAAGGTCGCTGGACACCCGCGAAGATCGCACTCTGGGTCGGTATCGCACTGCTCGGCGGGTTTAGCTGGACCATGCTCGCCCTGGTGCGGGGCGAAACAGTCAATGCCATCTGGTTTGTCTTTGCCGCGGTCTGTACCTACTTCATCGCCTACCGCTTTTACTCCAAGTTCATCGAGCGCAACCTGTTGAAGCCGGACGATCGACGGGCAACCCCCGCCGAGTACAAGGCAGACGGCAAGGACTACGCGGCAACGGATCGTCGCGTCCTCTACGGGCACCACTTCGCCGCCATCGCCGGCGCCGGGCCTCTCGTCGGGCCGGTCCTCGCCGCCCAAATGGGCTACCTGCCCGGCACCCTGTGGATCATCTTCGGTGTCATCGCTGCAGGCGCCGTCCAGGATTACCTGGTCATGTTCTTCTCCATGCGACGCGGCGGACGCTCCCTTGGCCAGATGGCCCGCGAAGAGCTCGGCCTGATCGGCGGCACCGCAGCTCTGATCGCCACGCTCGCCATCATGATCATCATCGTCGCGATCCTCGCCCTCGTCGTCGTGAACGCCCTCGGCGAAAGCCCCTGGGGTGTCTTCTCGGTCGCGATGACGATCCCCATCGCCCTGTTCATGGGTATCTACCTGCGGTACCTCCGCCCCGGCAAGGTCACCGAAGTGTCAATCATCGGGTTCGTGCTCCTGATGCTCGCCATCATCGCTGGCGGGTGGATCGGCGAAACGGAGTGGGGCGTCGCCATCTTCGGCCTGGACCGCATTGCTATCGCCTGGGGCATCATCATCTACGGTTTCATCGCCGCTGTCCTCCCTGTCTGGCTCCTGCTGGCACCCCGCGACTACCTGTCGACGTTCATGAAGATCGGCACCATCGTGATGCTGGCGGTTGCCATCATCATCACCCGCCCGGAAATCAGCGTCCCCGCGGTCAGCGAGTTCGCCAGCCGGTCCGACGGACCGGTAGTCCCCGGCACCCTCTTCCCCTTCCTGTTCGTGACCATCGCGTGCGGAGCGCTCTCCGGGTTCCACGCGCTGATCGCTTCGGGCACCACTCCGAAGATGATTCAGAAGGAACGCCAAACCCGCTTCATCGGGTACGGCGGCATGCTGATGGAGTCGTTCGTAGCCATCATGGCCCTCGTTGCCGCCCTGTCGATTGACCGCGGCATCTACTTCGCGATGAACTCCTCCATGGCTGCCACCGGCGGGACGATCGAAGGCGCGGTCGCCTTCGTCAACGGGCTGGGGTTGGCAGGAGTGAACCTCACCCCCGAAGTGCTCAGCCAGCTGGCGAACAATGTGGGCGAAGAATCCATTGTTTCCCGCACCGGGGGCGCGCCGACGCTGGCCGTCGGTATCGCGCAGATCATGCAGTCCTTCATCGGTGGCTCGGGGATGATGGCCTTCTGGTACCACTTCGCGATCATGTTCGAAGCGCTGTTCATCCTGACCGCCGTCGACGCCGGCACCCGCGTTGCGCGGTTCATGCTGCAGGACAGCATCGGTAACTTCATCCCCAAGTTCCGCGACACCTCCTGGAGGACCGGCGCCTGGATCTGCACCGCCATCATGGTGGCTGGCTGGGGGGCGATCCTGATCATGGGGGTCACAGACCCGTTGGGCGGAATCAATACGCTGTTCCCGCTCTTCGGTATCGCCAACCAGCTGCTGGCCGCTATCGCGCTCGCCGTCTGCATGGCCATCTGCGCACGGAAGGGGGCCTTCAAGTTCCTGTGGATCCCGGCCCTGCCGTTGGCGTTCGCCGCAGTCGTGACCATTTCGGCGTCGTTCCTGAAGATCTTCTCACCAGTGCCGTCAGTGGGCTATTGGGCGAACCACTTCGCTTTCCGGGACGCGCTTGCAGCCGGCGAACAGAGCTTCGGCGCCGCTGCCTCCGTCCAGGCGATGGAAGCGGTGGTCCGCAACACCTTTATCCAGGGTGTGCTGTCGATCGTGTTCGTCACCCTGGCGCTGATCGTGATCACGACGGCGGTCGTCGCCTCGGTGAAGGCATACCGCCACGGCGGTGGCCCCAACACCGAGGACACACCAGTGCCCTCGCGGATCTTCGCACCCTCCGGAATGTTTGCGACACCGGCGGAGAAGGAACTAGAGAAGCAGTGGGATGCACTGCCCGCTGAACGGAAACCTGCAAGGACGGGTCACTGATGACCGTCCGCGAGCGGGCCCGACAAGCCGTCTGGCTATTCAAGGGAGTGATGGGCGAGAATGCCTACCAGGCCTACCTGGACCACCACGCGGCTACCCACAACGCGGAACCGCCGATGACCGAAAAGGCGTTCTGGCGGGATAAAACCGACCGCCAGGACGTCAACCCGGAGGGTCGCTGCTGCTAGCAGATCTGACCCGATACCACTGCCCGCCGATCAAGGCCGTTCGCGGAACCTGAGCTTCCATGCTCAGCGAACAGCCCGGGTCAGTGGGCAGTGGTGTGTGGGAGGTTATTTATCGAAGTGGGTGTTGGTTGGCGCCTGATGGGCCGAAGCCACCACCGCGCTGGCAACCTCACGCAACTTGATGTTGCGAGCGCTGGATGCGGACTTCAGGATCTCGACCGCCTCGTCCTGTGAGCACCGGTTTTGGGCCATGATGATTCCCGCGGCAAGGTCGATCACCGTGCGGGACTGCATGGCGGCTTCGAGGTGCTTGCTGGCGTCGCTGAGCTGAGCCATCCGCACGGCAAGCCGCAGGGACTTTGAAGCTTCCAACGCAAAGGCTTCGGCGGCGGCGACGGCGTTGTCGTCGAACGCGTTGGTAACGGTCGAATAGAAATCGAGACCAGCCCGCGATTCCCCGCCCAAGGGCACAGGTATCCCCAGCGCTGAGCGGATGCCGTGCTCAGCGACTGCGTCCCGGTAATCCGGGAACCGGGTGTCATTGGGAACATCGCGCACGTGGACCGTCACGTTCTCGCGTGCGGCTCGGAGACACGGGCCGTCGTCGAAGGCGTATTGAATCTCGTCAGTCTTGCGGGCGAGCTCGCTGCTACTGGCGACCGTCCCCATGGTGCGGGGGCGGAGGAGGGTCAGCCCACACAGCACCTCGCCGGATGCTTTCGACGTCAGCGTTTTCGCAGCGAGCTGGGTGAGGCCGGTGAGAAAAGTACTCACGTCCTCGCTATCCATCACCATGTCCAGCAAAACGTTGTGAATATCCGACTCCACCCGTTGGGCTTCTGACATGTTGTTCTCCACTTCCGGCGTCCTTCAACGACCCCTCACCTGACGGACTCAACTGTAATCGGTACGAGGCTCGGACGGGGTCGGAGTGAGGACCTGGTGGTGAATGGTTGGGCCGTCCAGTCGCGCCGGAATGGGATATAGTCGTAGACAGGTTGAGCAGACAGCCGCGAGAAACTCTCCTCGTACATCAAATTTCAATGGCCTTAGTGCTGCACGGATTGCCCTTAGGGCCCCGGTCAAGACACCCACCACATCCCGCACTGCGGGCCTATCTCAGACGACTAGCCTTCCGGCAATTTTGCGCCTGTGAACCCCGCCCTGCGTCCGGCCAGCTGGTACATCACCCGCTCGGCCCCGCTGCTATGTCAGCGCCTCCTAGTATTTAGTCATCTTGGAAGGACCCCCATGACCGACACCACGCGCCTCGCTCCCGATGAGCCATTCCCGGACGATCTGACAACGTTGGAGAGCTCCGAAGTGATGATCCTCAACAGCAGGATCCATCGCGAGCTCGACGCCGAATACGTCAGGTATGGGCTGCCGGACCCAGAAACCGAGGGGCGACTCGAGGAGATTACCGAGGAGCTAGATCGCCGCGAGAATCAGTGCACCCGGGCATCGGCGCCGCAGGAGTCCGTCAGCGACTAGAGAGGTCCTTGCCTCCAAGAAACCCGGGCCAACTCCACGGGGAGTCATCCGGGCCTTCTTTCCGGGTACCCCGTGAGACGATAAAGCCATGAGTGAACAGCAGGGTCTTGCTCAAACAGACACCACTTCGGTCCGTCTCCCGGAGTTCGTCGACCCGCCGACCGCGCTAGCTCGCCGCTGATCCGATGGGATTCTTCACGGCTGCCCGACAGGGGCGCAGGGACGATGCTGAGCTCGGCACCGGCGTCTGGCGCCGTGCCCATGACCGCTTCCGCCGCGGCCTGGACCGGTATCACCAGATTCTTGAAGGCGTGGCCGACGACGAGGTATACAACCAGCTCGCTGGACTGGCCAATGAGCTTGTGCCCCTGCTGGAACGGGTGCGCACCGTTTGTGTGACCGCCCAGGCGTCATCGCCCAGCGAGGGGTTGGACATTCCGGGAGCGCTCACGCCAGTACACAGGGCGCTCTCGAGAGCCGGTAACTCGCTCGCGACGACGGCAGAGGCGGCCGCGATGGCGCGGCTCGACGGCGAACGCTGGGGGCTGGCATCTGCTGGCCTGGACAACGTCAAACGGCGAGCTGACCTGGTCGAAGAGGACATTGCCGAAGCTGAACGTGAATTAGCGGCACGTCCGAACGTCTGACAATAAAAAGTGTGCTGACGAAATAATTCGGCGTGGACAGCGGTTCCCCATGAGTGACATCGCATTCATTCACACGGCGAAAGGCATTCATGACTACCTCACCGAATCTCACCTTCCATGACGGCGCTAACATCCCCCAGCTCGGCTACGGCGTCTGGCAGGTTGACGACACAACCGCGGAAGACGTCGTCGGGCGCGCCCTCAAGGCCGGGTACCGCCACATCGATACGGCTGCCGCCTACCAGAACGAAGCTGGTGTTGGTCGGGCCATTGCTGCCTCCGGCCTGGACCGCGACGACCTTTTCATCACCACGAAGCTGTGGAACGCCGACCAGGGTTATGAGAGCACGCTCAAAGCGTTCGACGTCTCCATGGAGAAGCTTGGCCTGGAGAAGCTCGATCTTTACCTGATCCATTGGCTGCAGCCGAAGCAGGGTAAGTACCTTGATACCTGGAAGGCCCTCATCGAACTGCAGAAGCAGGGGCGCGTCACCTCGATTGGAGTGTCAAACTTCACTGTTGAGGCCCTGCAGGAGATCATCGACGCAACTGGCGTCGTTCCCGTGATCAACCAGGTGGAGACGCACCCGTTCTTCAACCAGGCCGAGCTCAAGGCCTTCCACCAGGAAAAGGGCATCCTGCACGAGTCCTGGTCGCCGCTAAGCTCGGGCAAGGGGCTCCTCGACGACCCGACCCTGGTTGAGATCGCCTCCAAGCACAACGCCACCCCGGCGCAGGTTGTCCTCGCCTGGCACCTGGCACTCGGCAACGTGGTGATCCCGAAGTCAGTCACTGAGTCTCGGATTGTCGAGAACTGGGACGCATTGGATGTCACGCTCGACGCCGGGGACATCGACGCCATCAACGCCCTCGATAAGGGTGCCGAAGGGCGCATCGGCGCGGACCCGGCAACTGCGGACTTCGCCTAACCACCCAGAGCGTTCTCCGGACACGTTCCGGTGAGCAACCTGGACATCGGTGGGGAAGATTCCCCTCACCGATGTCCAGGTTGACGCGTCCTGTCCGGGTTGCTCACCGGAGTGGCGCCTGGTCAGTGGCGTGGGCGTCAGATGCACCGGTCAGGCGCGGGTACGACGACGTCGGACTACCGCTGGGCGTAGTCGGCCAGTTCAGCCCGGATGGGCCAGTCGCCCCGGTCGAGAATAAGCTGCGTGCACCGGCCGGTCGCCGGGTTCACCAGGATGGGCGCCATCAGGTTCACGGTGGTCCCACTCTCGCTCGGGTTAGCAACCACCAGGAACGTCAGCGAGTCATTGACCGGCAAGTCCAACGCCTCGGTGTTGGCCGAGGGAACGGCAGGCTGGTACGCCGGCATATACACGGCCGTATCGAGCACGAACAGCCGCAGTGACGCATTCTGGCTGGCCTGCAGTGCGTAGAGCCCGTCGGCTCCATCGATCTTGTCGAGGGAAAAGTCCACCAGCGGGTCCAGCCCAGGCGGGGGAGCGGTGAAGGTTAGAGTGGCACTCACCGCAGGAAATCCATCAGGGTGGGTTGCAGTACCCGTGCCGTGACGGCGAGCGCTGACTGGTAGGTGACCTCCTGCAACTTCATCTCCAGGATCACGGCCGCCAGGTCAACATCCTCCACCCGGGACCGTTGCGCTTCGAGCGACACTGACTTATCCATGGTGACCTCCTGTGAACTCAGGATCTGGGCGTGGCGGGTGCCAACTTCGGCATGGTTCGTGCGGATCGCGGACAACCGGGTATCAAGTGCTCCCAGGTGGCCCGACATGTCGGCCCCCAACTTCAGGTCGGCTTCAATCCTGTCGAGCAGCCTGAACACTGAGGTATCGCCGGTGCCGAACACCTTCGAACCATCCACGTCCACGCGCACCTCGACGTTGGCGTCCACCCGCCGCATCACCGCGCTACCGCCGGTGTACTCCAGATCGTCGCCGAACGCGTACCCGCGATCGGAGTTGCCGGCATAGATGGTGCGTCCTTGATGCGTGGTGTTCGCCTGGGTCAGCAGCTGTTCCCGCAGAGCTTTCACCTCGATGGCCAAGGCTTGGCGTCCAGCCTCGGACAGCGAGCCGTTGCCGCCCTGCACCGTGAGGTCGCGGACCTTGTTGAGCGTGGCGCTGGCGGCAGTCATTGAGGAGTCGACAGCGGTCAGCCAGCTGTTGCCGTCGGCAATGTTCCTGCTGTACTGGTCGACGGCGCGCAGCTCGGCCCGGACTCGCAGCGATTCCGCCGCTGCAGAGGGGTCGTCCGACGCGCGGGTGAAAGCCTTCTGCCCCGACGCCCTGTCCTGCAGCTCGGCCATCCGCGCGAGGTTGGCCTGCAGGTTGCGCTCCGCGCTCTGCATCATGGTCTGGTTGGTGACACGGGTAATCATTGGTTACCTTCCCACTACGCCGGTGCGGTTGATCAGGGTGTCGAGCATCTCGTCAATTGCCGTGATAACCCGTGCGGCACCCTGATATGCGTGCTGGTAGGCGAGGAGGCTCAGGTTCTCCTCGTCCATGTCCACTGACGCGTTCGAGAGTTGACGACCGATCGACGACGACGCCGCCAGATCGGCGAGTACCGCTGTTTGCAGTGCAGCTTTGGTTTCTACGCCGAGCTGCGTCACGAACCCTGCCCAGGCGGTGTCCGGGGAATCCGGTCCGATACCCAGCTGGGAGATGGCGTCGGCGACGGCGCCGTTGAGCCCGCCAGCACCGGGAGTGCCGGCGGCAATTCCCGAACCGTCGACCGGAACCACCGTGAGGTTGAGGGCGGCAGGGTCCCCGCCGACCCGGAAAAAGTTGAGTCCCGTGGTGTCATCGGTGGTGGCGCCCTGCGAATGGGCGGCGTTGACCTTGGCCGCAAGGTTGACAGCGAACTCGTTGTAGAAGACGGCTGCTTCCGCCAGTGCTCCGCCGCTGGCTGCAGGTGCCAGTGCAGAGAGCGCTCCGGCGATCTCGCCGCCGTCGAGCCCCGCCGGAGTGCCAGGGCGATGAGCGAACTCAACCCGCACTGCGTCAGTACTCGCGGTATCCAACCGGCCCGGTCCCGAGATTGCGAGAGGGCGGACCGAATCGCCGGAGACCAGCGAGTTGCCGCCAATCAGCACGTCGACTGTGCCATCTTCACGTTGTCGCATGCTCGCACCCGAAAGGGCCGAGATGGTCGAGACCAGGGCGTTGCGCTGGTCGATGAGTTCGTTGGCGGACCCGCCGGCGGCGAGAACTTTTCTCACCTGGGCATTCAGGTCAGCAACCTGGGTGGCCGCCGTATTAACCTCGGCGACCATGGTGGTCGTCTCCTGCCGTAGCTGGGACCACTGTCCTTCGGCGGTCTTGTAGCCCTGCGCCAGCTGCGAAGCCAGGCCCTTTGCCGCCTGGAGCAGGACCGCCGCGGGGGCGCCGCCACCGGCGTCGTTGGACAGGCCTTGCCACGCGGCCCAGAACCCCTGGAGCTGGGCTGAAATACCATTCTTACCTGGTTCGTTGAGGGAACCTTCGAGGGCCGAGAGCGTTGCGGCGTGGACCGCTGAATACCCCGATCCAGCCAGGGAGACCCGGACCTGTGCGTCAAGGTGGGCATCGCCGAGCCGCGCTACCCCGTTCACCACTACGCCCTGGCCGGCGCGGACCCCGGTGGAGAACAGCCCGGTGGCTGGTGCGCCTACCGAGCCGGAGGAAACGCGCTGGCGGGTGTAGCCCTCGGTGTTCGAGTTGGAAATGTTCTGGCCGACGACGTCGAGCCCGTGGCGGGCCGCAACCAGGCCACTAAAGGCAGTGTTCAGTCCGCTGAAGGTACTCATGGGTGTCTCACAGATCCTTGTCGAAGAGGTGAGCGTTGTCGGATGGTGTATCCGAGGTTCCGCGTGAGTCGTAAAGCCCGGCATCGGGGTTAAGGCGGGACAGCGTTTCCTGGGTGGAGCGGGCTGCGGCGCGCAGGAACTGCTGGTTGGCGTCGCGCAGGGTCCTGATCTCGACTGTTAGCTCAGTCATCGCCGCAAGGTGGGAACTGAGGATATCGCCCCAGGGTCCATCGGGGGCCTGGGCAGCGAGCTCACGCAGGGTGGCATCGGCGGCCGTTCCCCAGTCGCCAGACAGTGAGGCGACCTCAACGGTGCGGGCCAATCCGGCCGATCGCAGTCGCTCCAAAACCGACTCAACTTCGCGGGTGGCGTGCTGTAGCCAGCGGGTCTTCCCGGTTGTCAGAAGTAACTGTTCTTCCTCCAACTTGAAGACCAACATCTCAAGTAATTCGCGTTCTTGCCAAAGCAGCGCGGATAGTTCGTGCGCTCCCACACTGCCGCCTTTCCGTCCGAAACACTCGTTCGTCGTAGTTGCTAGTAACTATCGGCATTGCCAAACGCAATGTAAGTGGTATCTTTCATCTTGTAACCGCCCGCGCATGAGGTAACAGGTTTCATTGCCTCACGTCAAAATGCGCCGGCGACTCTCGCACATAAGAGTTGGGGAACTCGGCATGAATCGGTTTGACCGTAACAAAATCGTTGTGGATAATTTACCACTTGTAGGCTATCTGGTTTCTGAGTTGTGCGCTAAGGCAACCCATTTATCCCGAGACGATCTAGCGTCGGTTGGTGCAATTGCCCTGATCACCTCTGCAGAGTCGTTTGATCCTTCGCTGGGGGTGCCCTTCGGCGCATATGCGCGCCGTCGTATTACTGGTGCCTTCGCTGATGAGCTGCGCTCGATGGACTGGGCTCCGCGCTCGGCGCGCCGCCGAATCCGCGAGACGCTGGCGGTCCAGGAAACACTGACAGCATCTTTTGCACGCAGCCCGACGGTTGACGAGATCGCAGCGGTCATGGGAGTGGAACGGGCAGTTGCCGACGCCGCGCTGAGTGATGCATCGCGCACTGTCTCGGCTCTTGACGACACAATGGTCGACCTTCTCGTGTCTGACGGGTCATCGCCGGAAGCCACCCTGTTGGCATCCGAGCGTCTGGTCTACCTCCGTGCGGCGGTGGCTGCCCTTCCTGAGCGGATGCGCTGGGTCATTGAGCAGATCTACTTCGAAGATCGTTCAGTTAAGGAAATTGCGGAAGAGTTGGGGTCCACTCATTCGGCTGTCTCCCAGCAGCGTTCCGAGGCGGTGCGGCTGTTGCAGGACGGGCTGGGCACCCACTACGCGGATGAGACCGCAGTCCGGCACGTACCCCGGTCACGGATCTCACCTAACCGGCGGACCGCCTATCTTGCGGCCCTTGCCAACCAGACGACTGGCGGAATTACCCGCTCTCCGCATCTGACAGCCGTAGTCGATTCCGCCGCCTCCTGAAGCCGCAGGAATTCTTCAACAATTCTTGTACCTTTTCACTAACGCACTGATGTCACCTTCCGATAGCTAAGGTTGCCAGCCCATGGATGGGCCGGCGCTTTTACCCACTCACGGAGGAATACATCATGGGTTTTCAGATCAACACCAACGTCTCGGCAATGAATGCCTACCGCAACCTGTCGATGACGCAGAATGACATGTCCAAGTCGCTGGAGAAGCTGTCCAGCGGCCTGCGCATCAACCGGGCAGCGGACGACGCCGCCGGGTTGGCTCTCGCTGAAGGCCTGAAGTCGCAGGTGGGTGGCCTGACCGTTGCATCACGTAACGCTCAGGACGGCATCGGCGTGGTCCAGACCGCTGAAGGTGCGCTGACCGAGGTCCACTCGATCCTGCAGCGTATGCGTGACCTGGCAGTTCAGGCCGGCAACGACTCGAACAACGAAGAGTCTCGTAAGGCAATCACCACCGAGGTCACGGGTTTGACCGCCGAGCTCGGCCGCATTGCAGAAAACACCAACTTCAACGGCAATAAGCTGCTGGGTGGCAACCCAACCAGCGGGCCGATGAGCTTCCAGGTTGGTGCCGAAGGCAATGCAAATAGCCGGATTGTTGTCGACCTGAGCGGCGCCGACGTGTCAGGCGTAGCTGACAGCCTGACTCTCGGGTCCTCTGGATCGACGTTTGAGGTCGCAACCCCCACCCTGGTGACCGGTACGCAAACCTTTGGACTCACCGACTCTGAGGGCGTCCCCCAGCCGGATGTCACCGTCAACCTCGCTGGTGCCGCAGGTGATTACAAGACGGTGCAGGATATTGCTGATGCACTCAACGCTGAGACTGGTTTCAGCGACAAGATGAGGGCATCGGTCAACAAAGACAACGAACTGGTTGTTTCGGCACTCAATGGAGGAGCAGTTACCAACGGCACCGCGCCTAGCGCCAACATTGCAGCAGGTGTGGCGGGGGCTGCGGGACTGGACTTCACCTCAGCAGATGGAGCTCAGGCGGCAATCACAAGGATCGACGCACAGATCAAGAGCATCTCCTCAGCTCGCTCCGAACTCGGTGCCGTGCAGAACCGTTTCGAATCCACGATCAAGAACGTCAACGTCTCGATCGAAAACCTCTCTGCGGCCGAGTCCCGCATCCGCGACACCGACATGGCGAAGGAAATGGCCGACTACACGCGGTCCAGCATCCTGTCCCAGGCCGGTACTGCGATGCTGGCCCAGGCTAACCAGATGAACCAGGGTGTCCTGCAGCTCCTCGGCTAGTCCGTAACGCTAAAGGCTAAAGGTGCCGGGCGGTGAGAGGGAACGACTTGGACCTCACACCCTCCCACCGCCCTGCATTCCTTTGCCTGTGCCAGATCCCGAACAAACAGACTCAGCACTATCAGCAACAAAAACTACCAACCACAGAAGATCCAAGGGAGGACTAGACCATGGCACTCGGCATTGACGGCCTCGCCAGCGGCCTGGACACCACCACCCTGATCAACCAGCTGATGCAGCTGGAGGCCCGTCCCCAGGTCCTCCTGAAGAACAAGGTCACCGATTCACAGACCTTCGTCTCGGCACTGCAGCAGTTGAACACCCGGGTGGCCTCTCTCGGATCCGCAGCGGAGAAAGCCGCGTTACCCGCAGCGTTCAACGCCTTCAAAGCGACCAGCAGCTCCACCAATCTCACCGCCACTGCGGGCAGTGCAGCCAGTGCGGGATCCATGGACATCACCGTGGACCGCCTCGCGCAGAACCAGGTCTCAGTCACCGCGGCGATGACAGCCTGGCCGGATTCCCCACCGGTCATCACTGTCACCGCAGCAGACGGCACCGCAACCGAGATCACCGCCGCCACCAGCTCGCTGGATGACATGGTGTCGGCGATCAACGCCTCCGACTCGGGAATCACCGCGGTCAAGGTCGCCTCCGGTGTAAACGCAGCCAACGAACCCCAGTACCGGCTGCAGCTTTCCTCCGAAACAGCCGGCGCGGCTGGCGGATTCACGGTTCACCGCGGGACCGCAGCGGCCACTGCTGCCGAAACCGCGACCAACCTCCTGACCGAGTCAGGAGCAGCGCAGATCAAAGCAGCTCAGGACGCGAAGGTCACCCTGTGGGCGGGGACAGACGCAGCGCAGGCCGTAACGTCGTCGTCGAACACGTTCACCAACCTGCTGCCGGGCGTGGATGTCACTGCAGCCAAGGTCTCCACCGACCCGGTCACCATTACCGTCGCCCGCGACCAGGCAGCTACCACCAAAACTGCCAAGGATCTGGTGGATTCACTCGCCGGAGTCCTCGGCTACATCGCCACCAATTCCTCGGTCACCACCTCCGAGTCCACTGGCAGCTCGGTGGCCCGCGCTGGCCTGTTCACCGGCGACAGCGGGGTCCGGGGCATCTCCGACCGGGTCCTCTCCGCTGCCACCGCACCGGTGAATGGTCGGTCCCCGTCGGAGATCGGCATCACCCTGACCCGCACCGGCACCGTCGAGTTCGACGCCGAGAAGTTCGGCAAAGCGCTCGCCGAAGACCCCGCGGCGGTGCAGGACATCCTGACCCAGATCGCGTCACGGGTTGCCGGCGTCGCCACCGAAACCTCCGACAAGTTCGACGGCGCCATCACCTTGCGGATCCAGGGCCAGGAATCCGAGGTCAAGGAACTCAATACGCAGGTCGCGGAATGGGACCGTCGTCTGGAAACCCGCCGCTCAACCCTTGAACGCACCTACACCAACCTTGAGGTGCAGCTGTCCCAGCTGCAGTCCCAGGGTGACTGGCTGACCGCGCAGCTCGCAAACCTGCCACGGATGGAGAGATCGAAATAGTGACTACCCTAACCAGCGCATCGGCGAAACGTGCAGCCTATAACCGGGATGCTGTGCTGTCGGCGTCGCCATCCCGCCTGCTGACCATGCTGTACGACCGGCTGATGCTGGACCTGGCCCGAGCCGAAACCGCCCAGGTGACCGGCGACTGGTCGGTGGCGGCCGAAAACCTGATCCATGCCCAGGCGATCATCACCGAGCTGAACCTGTCGCTCGACACCGACAAGTGGGACGGAGCGAACGGCCTCAAATCGTTGTACTCCTATGTGATGACCACCCTGATCGACGCGAACATCGGCCGCAACGTAGACCGGACCCGCGAATGCATCACCCTGCTGGAACCCGTCCGGCAAGCCTGGCACGAAGCGGCAGCGCAGATCCCGGTACCCACCGCAGCAGCCGGAACGGGAACCCTCGGTTTTGCCTGACCGCTCCCGGCAGGAATGGCTCGCCGTCCTGGACGCGCTGGAACTGACCATCACCGAGACCGCCGTCGATGGGGCGGTAGCCCTGGCACCCGAGGGCGACGGCGCCCCTGCAGGTGCGCGGTGGGTCCCCCCGGCGGGTCTCGGGCCGATCCCCCCGGAGCTAGTAGACCGGGCGCAGCGGATTCGGGAAGCCCAGCGCAGGACTGTCGCTACGCTGCAGGCCGCTGTGAAGGACAACCGCCAGCATCACGCCCTGATCGGAGCGGTCAACGGTTCCACAGCACGCTCCGGTGCCGTCTACCTGGACGTCGCGGGATAATCCGCCCGCGAAACTTAATCCAGTGAAGTCCTAACCAACCGGATTAGCCCTGCCGATAGTGGGCAGTGAGCATGGATCGCTCACTCAACAGGCCATGGACCGGCCGCATTCGCCTCATCATCACGAAGAGGGTTTCTGCCGTGTTCGATTCCGTGACCTCGGTTGCACTGAATAGCGCCTTGGATGGGCTGTCCCTGCGACAGCGGGTAACCGCCAACAACATCGCCAACGTCAACACCCCGGGCTACCATGCCCAGCGGGTGAGCTTCGAGGCAGCACTGGAGCGGTCAGTGGCGAACGGCGACGGTCAGGTCACCAGCTCCACTGAACGTTCCCTTGAGCCCACCCGGTTGAACGGCAGCAACGTCAACCTGGACACCGAAACGCTCTCCAACATCGACACGGTGCTCCGCTACCAGTTCGCCGCCCGGGCCGTTGAAGGCCAGTTCACCAGCGTGCGCACCGCCATGAGGAGCAACTGATGACCTTCGACGCCATCGGCATCGCCGGCACCGGACTGACCGTGCACCGCAAATGGCTCGACACTGTTGCCGACAACATGGCCAACGCCAACACCGTGACCGCCACCGACGGCGCCGCCTTCCAGGAACGCTACGTCACCGCCCAGGAGGGCAGGGGAGTCAGCGGCGTCTACGTGGCGGGCGCCCAGTTTGGCGACGCCGAAGGCCGGGTAGTCAACGAACCAGGTCACCCCCTCGCCGACGCCGACGGCAACGTCCGCTACCCGGACATCGATATGTCAGCCCAGATGGGGCACCTCATCATGGCTCAACGCGGCTACCAAGCCAACGCCGCCGTCGTCGACCGCGCTAAAGCCACCTACGAAGCTGCCCTGCAGATCGGACGCTCCTAATGCCCATCCCCGCGCTTCCCTCAGTGGGGTCGGTCCAACAGGTCACCGGCACCGGCTATCTCCAGCAAACGCAGGCCGCCGCACCCGGTCAGGGTGCGGGCTTCGCCACGGCGCTGACCGGAGCCGTGGAAAACCTTCAGTCACTCCAGAGCACCTCCAGCGCCCTCGCAGTCCAGGCCGTCACGGGCGACCTCAGCGACATCCACAACTCCACCCTGGCCTCCACCCGAGCCCAGGTGACACTGGAACTCGTGGCCGCCGTCCGTAACAAGGGCGTCGACGCCTTCAACGAGATTATGAGGATGCAGGCCTGATGCCACAGCCATTCAACTCAGTCCTCACCCGCTTGGGTGACGCGGTGAAAGCCTTCACCATCGCCCAGCGCACCATTGCGATCATCGGGGTGGCGGTCCTTGCCCTCGGCATCGCAGCGTTGGTCACCTGGTCCATGAAGCCCAGCTACACGCCGCTCTTCTCCGGCTTGAACGGGGAGGACGCGTCGATCATTGTCGAGCAGCTCCGCACCGACAACGTCCCCTACGAACTCTCGGCAGGCGGCGGCACCATCCTCGTCCCCGAGGAGAGTGTCTACGACCAGCGGCTGAAGGCGGCGGCGGCCGGATTGCCGTCGTCGTCGACCGCTGGCTATTCCCTCCTGGACGACATGGGGGTCACCTCCTCGGAATTCCAGGAGACGGTCACCTACAAGCGGGCGCTTGAGGGCGAGCTGGCAGCCACCGTGTCGGCGCTGACCGGCGTGAAAAACGCCTCCGTCCGCCTCGCCATCCCCGAAGAGTCAGTCTTCGTGTCGGAGGCGGGCACACCCACCGCGTCAGTGTTCATCGAGACGGACAGCGGAGTTTCGCTGTCCTCCGAGCAGGTCCAGGCGGTTGCCCACCTGACCTCGTCGTCGATTGACGGCATGACCCCCGAGAACGTGGCGGTCATCGACGCCGACGGGAACGTCCTCTCGGCGGTCGGCCTCGGCGCCACGGGTACCGTCAACCAGCAGTCCTCCGACTACGAGGAGACGGTCCGCGCATCAGTCCAGACGATGCTCGATCGTGTGGTGGGGCCGGGCAATGCGTCAGTGGTTGTCGCCGCTGACATGAACACCGAGTTCGCGGAGCGGGTGGAAGAATCCTTCACCACGCCCGACGGCGGACCGGCGCTGAACGAATCCACCACCACCGAAGAGTACGAGGGTGCAGGCGGTGCCGCCGCCGGAGTGCTCGGCCCCGACAACATTGCCGGCCCGGACGACGCCGGGGGAGACGGAAACTTCAACTCGGAGACCACCACCCGCAACAACGCGGTCAACAAGATCACCGAATCAACCACTATTCCCGCCGGTGCCATCAACCGGCAGACCGTCTCGGTGGCACTCGACGAGGATGCGGCCGGTGCGCTGGACCTCGCCGGGCTGACCGGCCTGGTCACCACCGCCGCGGGGATCAACGAGGAACGGGGTGACCTGGTCACCGTGGAGGTGCTGCCGTTCAACAACGCCGGGGCAGCCGAGGCAGCCGAGGCGCTTGCCGCCGCCGAAGCCGCGGAGGCCGCCGAGCAGCGCGCGCAACTCCTGCTGCAGGTCGGAATCATCGCCGCCGCAGTGCTGCTGGCCATCATCATTGCCCTGGTCATCTACGCCCGCAAATCCCGCCGTCAACGGCGTGAACCCGTGGACCTGGGTGAGTTCCAGGAAGTGATCCCCGCCATCGGGGCACCCGCAGCGCCGGCGCTGGTCGACCTTGGCGTCACCCGCATGATGGAGCCAGCCCCCGAAACCACCTCAATCGATATCAGCGCCATCGCCGGAATGCGGCATGACGACGCCATGTCTCGGAAGCGCGCGGACATAGAAGCCCTGGCCAGCAGGGATCCAGCGAAGACCGCCGAACACCTGCGCAGCCTCATGGATGACCGGCAACCCGTATGAGTGAGCTCGTCTCCACCGCCGCCCCGGTCAGCAGCGAAGCCATGACCGGAACGCAGAAGGCCGCCATGGTGCTGATGCAGCTGGACCCGGACAACGCAGCCATCGTGCTGCGCCAGTTTTCGGACAGCGAAGCTGAGGAAATCGTCGCCGAAATTGTCCGGTTGCGCCGGGTGGACTCATCGGTCGCCGACGATGCCCTGTCCGAATTTCACGAGCTCAGCACCAGCGGACGACGTCGGCCACGTGGCGGCAAGGACGTCGCCGCCGGGCTGCTGGAAGCTTCCTTCGGGGCTGACCGGGCCGCCGGGGTGATGGATCGGGTCGCATCCTCTATGGCGGGCAAGGCTTTCGAATTCCTCGATGCGGTGGATCCGCGGCAGATCCAGACCCTGCTCGACGGCGAATTGCCGCAGACCGCGGCGCTGGTCCTGGCCCATCTCCGCCCGGAGCACGCCTCCGCCGTCGTCTCTGCACTGGATGACCCGCTCCGCACCGACGTCGCGCAGTGCATCGCCACCATGGGGACCGCGACCCCTGAAGCTGTGGGGGTGGTGGCCGAAACCCTGAAGGTCCGTGCCGGGGCCGTCGGCACACCGCACCAGACCGCCGCGGCCATCGGCGGGATCCAGCCTCTCGTGGACATCATCAACCGCTCCGATGTGTCGACCGAGCGTGCGCTGTTGGCCGGACTCGAGGACAGGGACCCGGAACTCGCCGAAGAGGTCCGCGCCCGGATGCTGACCTTCGCCGACATCGTCAACCTTGAGCGCAGGGACGTGCAGCAAGTGCTGCGCGGCATCGACTCGGCGGTCCTCGCCTGTGCCATGAAGGGCGCCACCGAGCAGGTCAACGAGATGATCCGCAGCAACGTCTCGGAACGCAACCGCGAGATGCTCGACGACGAGATCCGCGCCGCCGGTCCCGTCCGGGTGTCCCAGGTCGAGGAGGCGCGCGCCCTGGTGGTTCGGGCCATCCGTGACCTCGAAGCTCAGGGCACCATCACCGTGCAGCGCGGCGACGAGGATGAGTATGTCTACTGACGTCCCCGTTTTCGCCCATGCGTTTCCCAGCCTGGCCGTCCACGAAAAGGGCAGCGCTGACCGTAGCCACGCTCAGGGTCACGCTGCTGGCTACGCCGCCGGGATGCGCGCGGCGACCGAGGAGCTCAAACGGACCGCCGCGGTGCAGCACGCCGAGCACCTCGCCTCCCAGCAGCGCGACCTGGTCCGCGTCGACCAGGCCGTTAGCGGTCTTGAGGCGGCAGCCCGTGCGTTCGCCGCCAGGGTGGCCACCGTGGAGGCTGCCTCCCAGGAGCTGGTCCACGCGGCAGCTCTGGAGCTCGCCGAAGCGGTGATCGGCGCCCACCTGCGGTCCGCCGATCCAGCACGGCTGGCGCTGGCCCGCGCCCTACAGGATGTCGATCCCGACGACGTCCGAAGGGTCCGGCTGTCCCCAACCGATATTGCCACCCTCACCGACGAAGCCCGCTCAGCGGTCGGCGTCACCATTGTGTCCGACCCGGCACTGGCCAGCGGTGACGCGATGGTCGATTTGACCGACGGGTATCTTGACGCCCGGATCGGTTCAGCCTTGGCCCGCGCGAAGCAGGCACTGGAGGGTTCAGCATGAGCACCGACGTCGGACTCCGGCCCGACCGGCTGGCCGCAGCGCTCTCCGCCGCCGCACCCGTCAGACTGGGCATGGTGTCCTCGGTGGTGGGGCTCGGGGTCGAAGTCGCCGGCCTCGACTGCGGGATCGGCGACCTGGTCACGATTGGTGAGAACCCGGGAGTGGACGCCGAGGTGGTGGCCGCGTCGCGCACCGGGGTGCACTGCATGCCGCTCGGCCGCCTGATCGGGGTTAACGCCGGGACACCCGTCAGCTCGGCGCGGAAACCGCTGCTGGTGCCGACCGGCGTCGGGCTGCTGGGCCGGGTACTCGACGGCCTGGGCCGGCCCATCGACGGCCTGGGTCCGCTGCAATCACCACGGATGGTCCCGCTGGATCACCCGACGCCATCGTCCATGAACCGGGCACGGATCACCGAGCCGCTGCAGCTGGGGGTCAGGGTGATCGACAGCCTGACCACCGTGGGCAAAGGCCAACGGCTAGGGCTTTTCGCCGGTAGCGGTGTGGGCAAGTCCTCGCTGCTGTCCATGATCGCCCGGGGAACCGATGCCGCCGTGTCGGTGATCGCGCTGGTCGGCGAACGCGGGCGAGAGGTCAGGGAGTTCCTGGAGGACGACCTCGGGCCCGAGGGTTTGGCCCGCTCGATTGTGGTGGTCTCCACCTCCGATGAGCCAGCGCTGATGCGGCTGCGGGCGGCTTTCGTCGCTACCCGGATTGCCGAGGCGTTCAGGGATGAGGGCGCCGATGTGACACTGATGATGGACTCCCTCACCCGCGTCGCAATGGCGCAGCGGGAGATTGGCCTGTCAGCCGGTGAACCGCCCGCTACCCGTGGGTACCCGCCGTCGACCTTCTCCCTCCTGGCACAACTGCTGGAACGGGCGGGTACGGGCGAACGAGGGTCAGTAACCGGCATCTACACTGTCCTGGTGGATGGCGACGACCACAACGAACCCATCGCGGATTCAGCGCGTTCCTTCCTGGACGGGCACGTTGTCCTGGACCGGAAGCTGGCCGTGGCCGGCCATTTCCCCTCGGTGGACGCGCTGGCCTCCATCTCCCGGGTTGCGTCACGGGTCAACACCGCCGAACACAACAGGTCGGCTGCCTTCCTCCGCAAAGTGCTGTCCGAACGCAGATCGGTGCAGGACCTCCTGGATGTGGGAGCGTACCAGCGTGGCTCCAACCCACTGGTCGATGCCGCAATTGACCACGAAGCCGCCATCAACTCCTTCCTTCAGCAGCCGATGACTCAGCAGACGCCCATCGACCAAACCTGGGCCCACCTGGACCGGCTGATCAGACTGCTGGGCGCGCCATGACATCCCGAGCCTTCCCGTTGGCCGGCCTGTTGCGGCTGCGCAGGATCAACCAGGACCGGGCAGCCGGTGAACTCGCCGCGGCGGCCGCCGCCCTCCGGGAACGGGCCGCCGATCGGGGGACCGCCATGGCGTCACTGGACCGGTCACTCAGCAGGGTTGATTCGGCCCAGGCCCTGTCGGCGGTCGCAGCTGCGCGGGCCTCGTCGCGGAGCATGCTCCGCGAACTGGAGGCTCTCGAAACCCGGAGCAGGGCAGACCTGGACCGAGCTCAGAACGATTTCAGCGCCGCTCGTGCCCAGACCATCAGCCTGGAAAAACTCGAGGAACGCCATACCGCCGCCGTCCACGCGGAAGACCTGAAAGCCGAGCAGCTGGTGCTCGATGAAATTGCCACCAACGCGCGGCACCTGAGGGGAAAACAGACATGACACTGGTAGATACCGTGGGGCGGATCCAACAGATCCAATCGACCCTGACCCGGCTTTCAACGCCCGTGACGGCTCCCGCTACTGCCACGCCGGCGACGACGTCGACCGCGTCCGCATCGACCGGGTCCGACGGGCCGAGCCGCGCGTTCGCCGACGCCCTGGCCGCTGCCGCAGCGGGAGCGGCGCCGTCGTCGGCCGCTCCGGCTGTCGCCCAGACCGCAGCTGCCGCAGCCCCGGCCCGGCCGATGGCCACCGGTGAGGCAACCAGCGCCGACGTCGTCGCCGCCGCCAACAAGTACGTCGGTGTGCCCTATGTCTGGGGAGGCACCGACCCGGCCGTGGGCATGGACTGCTCGGGCTTCACCCAACGGGTGTATCGGGACCTCGGCATCGAGTTGCCGCGTGTGACCTGGGATCAGATGAAAATGGGGACCGAAGTGGCATCCCTGGCGCAGGCCCAGCCGGGGGACCTGCTCTTCAGCCTGGACGGCGGGCACGTGTCCATTTATCTGGGGAACAACAAAGTGATCGACGCCCCGCAGCCGGGCAAGACCATCACCGTCCGTGACGCCTGGGAGAATGATGGCAACATCGACGCGATCCGACGGATCGTCCCCACCGATGCGACCGGGACGCCTGAGTCCGTGCCTCCTGCCGACGGAGCCGCGCTCGCCGACCTGGTGGCAGCGGCGCAGGCAGCCTTCATCTCGGGACGGCCGTAATGAGTGGCGCCATCACCACCGTCACCGGGCCAGCGCGCCAGGGCATGACGTCCGGTGCCAAGACCGCGTCCGACGGCGGTGCCTCCTTCGCTCCCGCACTGAAACTGGCGCGGGACCTGTTGGATGGCCCACCGACGCGGCCTGGGGGAGGGACCCGATCCACGCCCGGCCCCTCAACTCCGGTGGCCCCCGCCGCGCTGGGATCGGTGGGGGAGTTGACCCAGATTCCGGCGCTGAGCCTGACGCTGAACACGGTGGTCGCCGCCAACACGGCCCCGGTGGAGGCTTCGACGCCCGCTGACTCAGGTGTTCCCCTGCCCTCCGGCGCACCCGTTACGGAGGGCGCTTCCGACGTTTCCACCGCTCCGGCCGTCGATGACACTGCGGACCAGACCGGCCCAGTAGCAGCGCAGGGTATTCCGGCGGCGGCTGTTGGTGTTCCGCTTCCGGCCGAACGGATGCAGAACTCGGCTGCGTATCTGCCAACGGGAACCACTCTAGCAGAGGCGGCCACCTCAACCGGCGGTGTAACTACCAGCAGTGCGCCGGCCAGCAGCGTGCCCGCTGGCAGCGTGCCGACCAGCAGTGCGCCGACCACCAGCAGTGCGCCGACCAGCAGTGCGCCGACCAGCAGCGTGCCCGCTGGGATTGTGCCAGCGGGAGCTGAACCTCACGGGTCCGCGCCGACTGCCGTCGTCGCACCGTCATCTGGGCCGACTGCCGTCGTCGCACCGTCATCTGGCCTGCCCCAGGGCGCACAGTCTGCTGCAATCCCGACGGTGCTGTCGCCAGTTGCGTCACCTCCCGCCGCCCCCTCCTCCCCGGTGCCGGGGAGCCCCGGCGTCGTCTTGCCCGGCACAGCGCTCCCGCAGCAGACCGGGGTCCCGGGCATCCCCCTATCAACTGCAAGCCGTGCGGGAGTAGAGCGGGAGTCGCCGTCGGGCGCCCAGACCGTGAACGGCGTCGCCGCGCAGGCCGTGGCAGTCCCGCAGCCGGCAGCATCCCAGGCTGCGGCCCCCGCTGCGCCGGCGCCAGCGGCGCCACCCGCTCCATTGGCCGCCCAACTGTACAAGCCGGTGTTCAGCCTGGCCTCCGCAGCGCCGGGGGAACACCTCATCACGGTTCGGGTGGCACCCGATGAGTTCGGCCCGGTCACCGTGCGAGCCACGGTCAGCGCCGACGGGATGCGGGTGGAACTGTTCGCTCCCACCGACGCGGCGAGAGAAGCGTTGCGCGGAATCCTGCCGGAACTGCGCCGCGATCTCGCCACCCCCGGGCTGCACGCCAGCGTCGACGTCTCCACCAAAGACCCCTCCGACAGCGGAGGTCCAGCCGGCAGTGACCAGGACGACGAGACCCGACGGGATCGCTCCCGGGACCTGCCAGCTCCGCACGGGGACTCGCGGACTGGGATCCCACCCGAGGAACCAGCCACCCGCGGGCCGGGGTGGCATCACTCAACCTTGGACCTGCTCGCCTAGATACCTGCTCGCACTCAGACCCTCTCGCCTAGAACAAAGGACAACATCCCGTGCCAATTGAAGCGGTCGAAGCCGCAGCACCCACCTTCCAGGGCGAGCAGGTCCAGCGCAGCCCCCAACAAGCCATGGACAGCGAGGTCTTCATGTCGTTGCTGGTCAGCCAGCTCCGCAACCAGGACCCCAGCTCGCCGATGGACACCAACCAGATGATCTCGCAGACCACCCAGCTGGCCATGATGGAGAAAATCACCGAGATGACGGGCACCATCGAGGAGAACTTCTTCCTTGAGATGCGCACATCTGCCTCAACTCTGCTGGGGAAAGAGATCAGTTACACCGACGAGGCCGGCGACACCATCGTTGGCTCAGCTACCGCCGTCTCCTTCGCCGGCCCCGTCCCCACCGTCACCGTGGGGGATGCCACCATTCCGCTCGACCAGATTTCCGGTGTAGTCATGCCGGCAACCGAAACCCTCTGACACCTCCTCCTTCCGAAAGGCCCTCCCGTGCTGCGTTCGCTTTACTCCGGAATTTCCGGTCTCCGCTCCCACCAGACCATGCTCGACGTCACCGGCAACAACATCGCCAACGTCAACACCACCGGGTTCAAGGCGTCGTCCGCCCAGTTCCAGGACACCCTGTCACAGCTCACCCAGGGCGCGGGAGGCCCCCAGCAGGCGGTTGGCGGAACCAACCCCGCCCAGATCGGGCTGGGTGTCCAGGTGGCCGGGATTTCCACCAACTTCGCGCAGGGATCGGCGCAAGCCACCGGGAGGGCCACCGACATGATGGTGGCCGGTGAAGGATTCTTCGTGACCCAGTCCGGAGGGGAAACCACCTACACCCGGGCCGGGTCCTTCGACTTCGACGCCGCTGGCCGGCTCGTCTCACCCGACGGCGCGATCGTTCAGGGCTGGGGTGCGGTCAACGGTGAAGTGGCCGGTGGCGCGATCGGTGACATCACCGTGCCTCGCGAGGCCGTGTCCGCCCCAGCACAGACCACCACGGCAGGCGCCGTCGGGAACCTGCCCTCGGACGTCGCGAACGGCACCGAGATCGTCCAGGACGTCGAGGTGTTCAACGCCACCGGTGAGGCGCGCACCCTGACGCTGACCTTCACCAAGACCGGCGCCGGCTGGAACGTTGCCGGTGTGGACGGCGCCCAGACCGGGAACGGCGCATTAACGTTTGACGCCAACGGGAACGTCGCCACCGGCGGCACGCTGAACGTCGGGGGTATCGCCGTTGACCTGACCGAGGTCACCGGGGTTGCCAAACTCTCGACCATCTCCCTGGCCGAACAGAACGGCCGATCAGCTGGCACCCTCGAATCGTTCACTCTCTCCCCGGACGGCACCCTGATCGGCGCGTTCAGCAACGGTGGCCGCGAGCCCCTCGGGCGGATTGCCTTGGCCAACTTCGTCAACCCGGGCGGGCTGGAGAAGACCGGCGGGTCGTCCTACCGGGCCACCGTGAACTCCGGCGACCCTGCCGTGGGCGCACCGGGCGCCGACGGGCTGGGATCAGTGGCGGGCGGAATGCTGGAAATGTCCAACGTTGACCTGTCCCAGGAATTCACCAACCTGATTGTGGCGCAGCGTGGCTTCCAGGCGAACGCCCGGATCATCACCACCTCGGATGAGGTGCTCCAGGAACTGTCCAACCTGAAGCGGTAGCGCCTCCGCCCCGCTGAACTGAATAACGCCATCGACGGCCCCGAACCCTTACGAAAGGGCCGGGGCCGTCGATATGTACTACAAACGGCCGGTGACGGCCCCAAACCTTGAGGAACCGGCTGATGATCGTCGTCACGCACCTGAATGGGTCGCAGTTCGCGATCAACCCCGATCTGATCGAGAAGATCCACGCCAACCCGGACACCACGCTGTCCATGGTGGATGGATCCTTCGTGATCGTGCGCGAGTCACTCGACGATGTGATCGAGATCATCCGTGGGTACCGCGCCTCTGTCCTCCGCATGGCCCGGGATCTGCCGGATCCCCAGCAGCCGGTTGCCAAGCTCTCCGCCGTCCCTTCTCACTCAGACTCAGCAGGAAAGTAATCCATGGATCCGGCGACAATCATCGGCATTCTGCTCGCGTTTGGTTCCCTCTACGCGATGATCTTCCTGGAGGGCGCTCATGTCCAGTCGGTCCTGCTGCCGGCCCCCATGATCCTTGTGTTCGGCGCTACCATTGCCATCGGTCTGGCCTCGTTCACCATGAAGGACACCATCTCGTCGTTCAAAGCCGTCGGGCCCGCCATTAAAGGCAGCAAGATCAACCTTGAGGAGACGGTTCAGGAGCTGGTTGGTTTCGCCGAGACGGCCCGGTCCGAAGGACTGCTCTCGCTGGAGCAAAACGCCCACGAGGCCAAGGATCCGTTCCTGAAGAAGGCACTGCAGAACATCGCAGATGGCACCGGAGGAGATGACCTCCGGACCATGATGGAAGACGAGATTGCTACCAAGAACAAGGCAGGCCGGGGCAACTCGAAGTTCTTCGCCGCCCTGGGCGGATACGCCCCGACAGTCGGCATTGTGGGCACAGTGGTGTCCCTGACCCATGTCCTGGAGAACCTCAACAAGCCGGACGAGCTCGGCCACATGATCGCGGCCGCCTTCGTCGCAACCCTCTGGGGCCTGCTGTCTTCGAACTTCATCTGGCTGCCGATCAGCAGTCGCATCGGTCGGCTGAACGAACTGGAGGTCGACCGGATGAACCTTCAGCTCGAAGGAATCATGGCTATTCAGGAAGGTGCTCAGCCAATGCTGCTCACTGAACGCCTTACCGCCATGGTTCCCCAGGGCAAGCCGGCCAAGGGCAGTAAAGAGAAGGCCGAGAAAAAAGCCGAGAATAAGGCAGCATGAGCAGGCCCCGCAGGAAGCCCGAGCCGCCTGAAGAGTTCCATGTGGACGAACGCTGGGCCGTCTCCTACGCCGACATGGTGACAGTCCTGATGTGCCTGTTCATCGTGCTCTTCGCCATGTCGACCGTGGACCAGGCAAAGTTCGAGCAGCTGCGCAATTCACTGGCCACCGGTTTCGGGCAGGTGGAGGTTGGGGCCATCGACACTGCCGAGGGGGTAGTAGTCCCCGCAGAGCTGGTCGACCAGGACCTGGAGGGTTTCACCGACCTCGAACTGGCCGCCCAGGAGGTCGACGACCTGCGCGAGATCCAGCGCAGGATCGATGAGGGGCTGAGGGAAAACGAACTGCAGGAGTCGGTGCGGTTCGAACTGGATGAGCGGGGTCTGACCATCCGGTTGATCAGCTCCGAGACGTTCTTCCTGCCGGACCGGGCCGAACTCACCGAGCGGACCGGCCAGGTCCTCGACTCGATCGGGCCAGTGCTGGCCAGCATCGACCGCGGCGTCTCCGTGGAGGGCCACACCGCCAAACTGCCTGAAACCTTCCTTGCCCCGCGCGACTGGGAGCTGTCCACCGAGCGGTCAGTGAACGTCCTGCGGCACCTCGTGGAAAAGGGTGGAGTCCCCGGCCCGAGCATCGCAGCCGTGGGCTACGGCGAAACCCGCCCCCTCGCCCCGGGTGTCACCGAGGAGGAACTGAAGCTGAACCGGCGGGTCGATATCGTGGTGCTCTCGGATGAGTCCGAGGCCGTCCGGGAGCTGATCCCCGAAGTGGCAGCCGGCACCTGAGCCGCCTACCGCGGCTCCACCCGAGGGCCGTTTCTGCGCTGGGGCACAGACAGACGCTGGGGCGCAGACTGACGCTCGGGCACAGACTGACGCTGGAGCTACGCTGACACAATGGAACCGCTCACCACACCCGGTCATGGGGCATGGCTGGAAGAACTGATCGACCCCGCCTGGCGCGATATGCACGGGGTGGTGCCCCGAGGATTCCCGGCCTATGCGCGGATCTTCCACCCGGTCACCCGGGACCGACCCACCGACACGAAGTCGTGGCACCTCTCGCCAGCGGACTCGTTCGTCGATTTCGACTCCGAGGAGGTGCGGTGGGCGGAGCTGGCCCGCGCCTTCGGGACGGTGATGCACCCACTAGCCCAGTTCCACCGGTTGGTTGGCCGCAGCATCGAGGCGCATGGTCAGGAATTTCTCGATTCTGACGGGTGGCGGTACACCGAACCGGAGGAGGGGAACCTCGACATTGGGGTCCTGGCCGCAACCGCCGTGCACCTGTGTCGGCACACGACCACGCCCGGGTCCGGGATTGCAGCCATCTGGGAGGGGTGGGGCGGGCTGACCAGCTCCGATGGTTACACGCCTCTCACCATTGAGTTGTTTGGTGGTGAGCCCGACGACGTCGTCGCAAGCGTTCAGGACCCAACGACTGCGCTGCTCCCCGCCGATGTGGTGAACGGCCCGATGCTTGACCTGCCACACCGCTCCTACTTCCTTTTCGCTGTCCCACCGGTGACCTTCACCGATCCGGCCTGGGCCAACGTTGCGCCCTGGCATCATGCGCCGTGGTCTCCACACTCGCCGAGCATCATCTGGCCAGAGGACCGGGCCTGGGTGATGGTGTCCGAGATCGACTTCGACTCAACCGTCATTGCCGGCAGTCACTCACTCATCAACGACCTGGTCGCGGATCCCGGGATCGAGGCGCTGCGGCTTCGCGAGGGTTCGGACCTGAGCTGGGACGCCGACGTCGAGAATCGACCCACGCCCTAGGGCCACCGGCGGGCCCTCCGCGACCCCGCAACCAGAAACGGCCCCGCGGGACAGGTCCGCCGCGTGCAACCGGCGGATCTTGCCGCAGGGGCCGCTTCTGCGCGGATCCGGTCAAACCCACCAGACCGGGCCCGCCCCTCGGCGGAAGGTTTCCGAGTCGTGACCTGAAGTTGCTAACGGGGTGCAATCGGGTGCCGATAGTTGCTGCTGTGACGGTCCAGGAACACCTCGATATTGGCGTGCCCGCAACAGCGGGACGTCAGGTGGATGTCTATGACTTCCGCCGGCCCACCACGCTGGCCCGTGAGCATTCCCGGGTCCTCGAGCTGGCGTTCGAAACGTTCGCTCGGCAATGGGCCACCCAGCTGACCGCCAAAGTTCGGGTGATCTGCCAGGTCACATCGGAGCATGTGCTGATGCAGTCCTATAACGAGTACGCCGCGTCGCTGCCGCACACCACAGCCATGGTGCTCTGCTCCATTGAGGGCATCGTCGCGAAGGCCGTCATCCAGTTCCCGACGTCGGCGGCCCTGTACTGGATCGACCACATGCTGGGGGGACACGGCACCTCGGCCGCTCAGGATCGCAAGTTCACCCAGATTGAACAGGCGCTGGTTCACCGGCTCATGGACGACGGGCTGGAGGGGCTGCACTACTCGCTGGGATCCTTGCTGACCCGGCACATGACCGTCGATGCCATTCACTACAACTCCCAGTTCGCGCAAGCCGCCCCCACCGCAGACCTGATGATTGTGGTCGGTTTCGAGATCCGGGTGGGTGAAAGCAGCTGCCATGCCACTGTGGCAATTCCCGCCGATCTCCTGATCCCGCAGCTCGGTGAAGCGAACCCGGCCTCCGATGGTGACAACGCCAGTGAACTGATCCAGGCCCAACTCGCCAACGTGCCAGTTGACGTCGCCCTGCAACTCGCGCCCGTCACCGTCAAACCCGGCCAGATCCTTGATCTCGCCGTCGGGGACGTCCTGCCCTTGCCCCACCCGCAGCACCGGCCGCTGAACGTCATGGTCAACGGCAACTGGCTGGCCCACGCAGCGGCGGGGGTCAGCGGCTCACGGCTGGCCTGCGTGGTTGTGAACACCGAGGAGAAATCAACATGATCACCACCAATTCATCCCAGGCCGCTGCCGACGCGCTCGTCGCTCTCCTGCCAACCTCGGTACCGGTGCGGGCCATCAGGAGCAACGCCCAGCTGATGCCGGCGGGTCTCGCAACAACGGCGCTCTCCGGCTCCTTTGTGGGGTCAACCTCGGCCGACGTCGCCCTCATCCTCGCCGACGGTAGCGTTCCCGCGGAAGCCGCTGGCACCGATTCGCCTCTGGTTTCCACGGCTGACATTCTCCGCCCCGCCCTCGAAGCAGCAACAGGAGTGCTCGGCGCAGGCGTCCTCGGGGATATCCGCTCTGGAGATGCCACAGCGCTGTTCACCGACCCCGAAGCTACGGTGTTTGAGCTCACCGGCAACGCTCGACCGCAGGGCTGGTTCGCCATCCGTGTCCGGTCCGGCGCCGCGAAGTCGGCCGGCGGACAGTTCGCTGGCAGTTCAGCCGCCGGGAAACTGGGTCGCATCAACAACGTGGAGATGTCGATGACCGTGGAGATTGGCCGTACCCGGATGTCAGTGCGGGACGTCCTTGACCTCGAACCGGGTGGGGTCATCGAACTGGACCGCTCGGCCGGTGCACCTGCCGACGTCCTTCTCAACGGCCGACTCATCGCCCACGGTGAGGTGGTCGTCGTCGATCAGGACTACGCCGTCCGCATCACCCGCATCCTTGACGTCGCTGAGGGATCCTTCTAAGTGGACGCCGTAGTCCTCGGGCTGAGGGTCCTGCTGTCCCTCGCCGTCGTGCTTGGGCTGCTCTGGTATCTGCACCGCAAGATTTCACGGTTCAACCGAACCGGTAACAAAGCCGACCCCGTCACCATCGTGACGCGGCAGGGCATCAGCCCCAAAGCGTCAGTGGTCATGATCGAGGCCGACGGCAAGCGCTTTCTCCTTGGCGTGACCGACCAGTCGGTCAACGTGCTTCACACCAGTGCGGCGCCCGGGCTTGCCGCGGTGCCTGCTCTCTCCGACGACGACGACGCGCACCGGGCAGGCTCCGACCGGGCCAACGCCCGGCCCGACGTCGGCGGCGCCACCTTCGCACGAGTGCTGAGCCTTGCTACGGGTGAGGCGCACTCCGCTGAGGGGCGCACCGACGGGGGAGACCCCGGTGAGAGACGCCGCCCCGCACGACGCCGCGCGGGCACTGACTCGATGACCGCCCCGACCAACATCAACCAGGCGGCGCTCACCCGGGCTGGCCTTCGGGACGATCCCGCCCGGAACGACCCCGCTCCGGATCACCACAAGCGGTCCGGCCGGCGAGCTGCGCGCCCAGCGACGGCCCAGGCAGGCGCCCGCCCCGCAAACCTCAACCCATCGAAACCGTCACCGCTGGCGGGGTCCATCCTGTCGCCCGAGACCTGGAGGCAGACAGTGTCGGCCCTTCGCCAGGGACGGGCCGGGTGAACCGTTCCGTCCTCTCCGGACGGTCATCGCACCACGCGTCACCTGCAGCGGAGGACCCACGTTTCAGTGCACGGGCCTTCGTAGCGATCATCGCACTAACGGTCCTGCTCGCTGGCCTGATCCCGCTGCTGACCTCCATGGCGGCGTTCGCCACGCCCATCGATCCGCTGCCACCCACCGACCCACTCGACCCGGTAGCACCCGAGGAGGCTGACGGCCTGTCGGTGGAAATCAACGGCGTCAACGGGGGCCCCAGCGGAGCGATCGTCACACTGCTGGGAATCACCCTGCTGTCGGTTGCCCCCGCACTGCTGCTCATGATGACCTCCTTCACAAAGATCTTCGTGGTGTTGGCCATGACCCGAAACGCCCTCTCACTGCCGTCCATCCCGCCGAACCAGGTGCTGGCCGGTCTTGCCCTCTTTCTCTCGATCTTCATCATGGCGCCCGTGCTTACCGAGATCAATAACCTCGCGGTCCAGCCGTTCCTCAATGGTGACCTGGTCCTCGGTGAAGCCGCCGACGTCGGCTCCGGCCCCCTGCGCACGTTCATGCTGAGCAATACCCGTGAAGAAGACCTCGCCCTGATGACCCGGGCAGCGGGGATGGAAAACCCCGACGACCCGGCGTCGGTCTCCCTCGCCACCCTGATCCCGGCGTTCATGATCTCGGAGCTGCGCGCCGCCTTCATCATTGGTTTCGTCATCTTTGTTCCCTTCCTGGTCATTGACCTGGTGGTCTCGGCCGCCCTGATGTCCATGGGCATGATGATGCTGCCGCCCGTCATGATCTCGCTCCCGTTCAAAATCCTGCTGTTCGTTCTTGTCGACGGCTGGGGGCTGATCATCACCTCGCTGATCGGCAGTTACCAGGTGGCCGGATGAATACCAGTGCCGTACTCGACATCGGACTTCAGGCCATCTGGATCGCCGCAAAGCTCTCAGCACCCATCCTGATCACCGCGCTGGTGGTGGGCTTCGCTATCTCGCTGCTCCAGTCGATCACCCAGATTCAGGAAGTCACCCTCTCGTTCGTGCCGAAGGCGGCGGCTGTGGCGGTTGCCCTGCTGGTCTGCGGGCACTGGATGATCTCGGAAATGGTGTCCTTCACCCAGGAGATGTTCGAGAAAATCCCCGGCCTCCTGATGGGCGGCTGACCATGGAGGTGGTCCTGGACCAGGGCCGCATCGAAGCGACAATGCTCGCCGGGGTGCGGATTATCGCGTTCCTGGTCATCGCCCCGCCGTTTTCCTACAACGGCATCCCCGCCCGGATCAAAGCCATGCTGGCGATCGGGCTGGCCCTCGCCGTGTCCCAGCAGGTCACCGACGGCTACGAATCGCCCGGCACTGCTGGCTATATCACCGCGCTGATCCTCGAACTGGTGGTCGGTGCTGCGCTGGGGTTCCTGGTACTGGTCGTGTTCTCCGCCATCCAGGCGGCCGGTAGCCTGATCGACCTCTTCGGTGGCTTTTCGCTGGCCCAGGGCTTCGACCCACAGTCAATGGTTAATGGCGCCCAGTTCACCCGGCTGTTCCAAATGACGGCCCTCGCCCTGCTGTTCGCGTCGGACGGGTACCAGCTGATCATCTCCGGGCTCGCGCGTACCTTCAACGCGCTGCCCATTGGAGGCGGGATCGACCTGTCGTCCCCCGTCGAGGCCATTACCGGTTCAGTGACCAACATGTTCCTGGCCGCCGTGCAGATTGCTGGCCCACTGATCGTCATCCTGTTTCTGGCCGACGTCGGGCTCGGGCTGCTGACCCGCGTGGCACCAGCACTTAATGCGTTTGCTCTCGGGTTCCCGCTGAAGATCCTGGTCACGCTCCTGTTGGCCGCCACCTTGTTTGTCGCGTTGCCGCGGATCGTCTCGACCCTCGTCGACGACGCCGTCCGACTCGTGATGGGGGTGGGGTAATGGCTGATAGTGCCGAGGAGAAGACCGAGGATGCCACCCCGAAGCGGATGAAGGAGGTCCGCAACAAGGGCCAGCTGTCCAAATCGGAGGACTTCACCGCGTGGATCGGCGTGGGGGCAGCGGCTGTGATGATCCCCGCCACCATCGCACGGGCGGCTGACGCCGGCACCGACCAGGTGTTCACCTTCAGGGCGGTCATCGCCAATCCCGAGCCGGCGCTCGCCGTCCGATCATTGGCGGAGGGTCTCGGCTCCCTCGCCTACATTCTCACCCCGTTCTTCACCGTCGTGGTGGTGGCTGTGCTCGGAACGGCCGCGCTGCAGGGCGGCATCAACTTCAAGAAGTTCCGCGGGAAATTCGAGCAGTTCAATCTCCTGGCCGGGGTGAAACGAACCTTCGGCGGTCAGGCTCTGTGGCAGGGCATCAAGGCCCTGCTGAAGACGGCGGTGGTGGGAACCGTCCTGTGGCTGGTGGTGCAGTCACTGCTGCCCGTGCTCATGCAGTCCGGTGGCCTGCCGGTCTCGGCACTGCTCGCTGCTGGCGGGGGCGGCGCTGTGACGCTGCTGCAATCCGCCGTCGTTGCCGGGCTCGCGCTGGCCGCGCTTGATGTCCTGGTGGTGCAGCGACGCAACCGCAAAAAGACCAGGATGACCAAAAAAGAGGTCAAGGATGAAAACAAAAGCTCTGAGGGCGATCCCCTGATCAAATCCCAGCGTCGTGCACGCCAGTTCGCGATGAGCAGGAACCGGATGATCGCCGCCGTCGGGGACGCCAACGTCGTCCTGGTTAACCCCACCCACTTCGCCGTCGCCCTGAAGTACGAACCGGGAAAGTCGGCGCCCCGCGTCGTCGCCAAGGGCGCCGGAATCATCGCGGCCCGGATCCGTGAGGAAGCTGAAACACACCGGGTTCCCCTGGTGCGTGATGTTCCCCTGACCCGCGCGCTGCACGCCGCCTGCGAGCTGGGGCAGGAGATTCCCGCGGAACACTACAACGCCGTCGCACGGGTCCTCGCCTTCGTGATGTCCCTGAAGACCCGTGGCTCCACCAAGGGCCACCACACACTGCCACCTATAGCCACTTCCACCTCCAGCGGAGCGTACTGATGAACCGGTCACTGTCGAAACTCTTTGTGCCCATTGGTGTGGTCGGCATCATCATGCTCCTGGTGGTGCCCATCCCGGCGCCCATGCTGGATGTGTTGATCATCGTCAACATCCTGCTCGCCCTGGTGATCCTGCTGACCACCATGTTCGTGCGCAAGCCGCTGGACTTCTCCGTCTTCCCGTCGCTGCTGCTGGTCGCTACGCTGTTCCGGCTGGGACTCAATGTCGCATCCACCCGGCTGGTACTCGGCGACGGGTATGCCGGCCAGGTGATCGAGGCATTCGGCCACGTCGCGGTTGGGGGGTCGCTGATCATCGGCGCGGTGATCTTCTTGATCCTCATCGTCATCCAGTTCGTGGTGGTCACCAAGGGTGCCGAGCGCGTCGCGGAGGTGGGCGCCCGCTTCACCCTCGATGCGATGCCCGGCAAGCAGATGGCCATCGACGCCGACCTGAACGCAGGCCTGATCACCGATATCCAGGCACGGGAGCGCCGCGCTGAGGTCTCCGCAGAAGCCGACTTTTATGGCGCGATGGACGGCGCTTCCAAGTTCGTCAAGGGCGACGCGATCGCCGGGCTGATCATTATCATCATCAACGTGATCGGCGGGATCGCGATTGGGATGCTGCAGCGCGGCATGTCCATCGGTGACGCCGTCAATACCTACAGCCTGCTCACCATCGGCGACGGCCTGGTGACCCAGATCCCGGCGCTGCTGATGGCCGTCTCGACGGGCATGATCGTGACCCGGTCCAACGCCGAATCCGACATGGGTTCCACCGCCTCTGCCCAACTGGGCCAGTCACGGACCGCCCTGCGCATCGCCGGTGGCGCCGCCGTCGTGATGGCGCTGATTCCGGGCATGCCGGTCCTGCCCTTCGTGCTGGTGGGCGCCGGGCTGATCTTCATCGCCCAACGGATCAAGAAGGACGACGACGCCAAACGCGCCAGCGACGACGCCGCGGCAGCCGAGCTGGCGGCGCCGAGCGGCACCGACAGCACCGAGGACCTGATCGAGCAGATGCGCGTCCACGCCCTGGAGATACTGCTGGCGCCGGATCTGGTGGACGTGGTGACCGGGTCCTCCGATGACCTGCTCGGACGGGTCCGGGCACTGCGCCGGAAGATTGCGCTGGATCTCGGTGTGGTGGTTCCCCCGGTCCGGACCAGGGATAGCCTCGATCTGCCCCCGGCCACCTATGTGATCCGTATTGCAGGGGTCGAGGCCGGCCGTGGAGAAGCACCACGGGGAAAGGTGCTCGCGCTGGGAGAAAACCTCGCGACGCTACCGGGGGTCACCACGGTGGAGCCCGTGTTCGGGCTGGCCGGCAAATGGATCCCCGCCGAGCTGCGGCACAACGCTGAAATGACCGGCGCCACAGTGATCGACAGGGTATCGGTCCTGGTCACGCACCTCTCGTCGATCATCACCGGAAACGCCGCCCGGCTATTGACCCGCGAGGACGTGCGGGTACTCACCGATGGGGTGCGCGAAGTGAGCCCCTCAGCCGTTGAAGAACTGATCCCGGGCATGCTCTCCCTGGCCGAGGTACAGCGGGTGCTGCAGGGCCTCCTGGCCGAGCAGATCCCCATCAACGACCTCCCGAGGATCTACGAGTCGCTGACGCTGCGGGCCAAGGTTTCGGCGGATCCCGAAGGACTGGTCGAAGCCGCACGCCACGCGCTTGGCCCCGCGTTGACCGCCCAATACCAGGACGGCAACCTGCTCCGGGTGATCATGATCGACCCGCTGTTGGAACAGTCAATGCTTGAGGGCCTTCGACCCTCGGACCAGGGCAGCCAGATCCTGCTGGATGCCGCACGCACCGAAGCGATCCTTGGGTCGGTGAAGGACGCCGTCGCCGCTGCGGAAGCCAACGGCCACTCAGCGGTCCTGGTGTGCGCCCCGGCGCTCCGCCCGGCGATCCGCCGGCTGGTTTCAGCACAGTCCGGTGGGCTGCCGGTCCTTTCCTACCAGGAAGTCACCAGTGCCAACGTGAACATCGAGACGGTAGGTGTGGTGCGTGGAAACGCAACGATTTCGTCTTAGGGGTCCCTCGCTCGAGGAACTGCGCTCGCAGGCATTCGCCGAACACGGTCCACTGGCGCGGATCATCGCCGCCGAACTCGTTACTGTCGGAGGGATCCGAGGCTTCTTTGCCCAACGACACTACGAGGTGACGGTTGAGGTGCCACCGGTCCCGCCCGTGCGTACGGGGCGGCGTAGCGCCGGGCGCGTCCCACCGCCTGAAAGAAAAGAGTCGGGAATCGCAGCACTGCTCGCGGAGGCCGACGACGCCGAAGCATCCCTGCACGGCGTCGACGTGCGGGAACCCTCGGTGTCCACCGACAGTAACCTCTTCGCCGCGCTGATGGACGATCTGGTTTTCAACACCGACGCCGCATCAAAGGTCTCCGCCGGGCAGCCGGCGGCCGTTCCCGTGCCGGCACCGGCAACCCGGCCGGGCGACCTGACCGTCGTCGTCGGGCTCGGCGCGGACGCCTTGAATGTCGCCCGTTCGATGGCGGAGGAGCTGGTCAACGACCGGCACCGCCGGGCCGCGGTGCGGGCGATCGGCGATAGCGAAGGAACCGGCCGGCGGGTGGCTCGCGACGGCGAGACGGGACTCGAAGCCAGCAATCCGGTGACCGACCGGCTGGCAGCGGCAGCGTTGCGGGCCGGGGGAGTGGAGGGTGGCTTCCCGGTGTTCGTCGCCGTCGGGATGGTCGGCGATGTTGCAGAGAACGTCGCCGCCGTTGCTGGTCTCGGTGCGGATCAGGTCTGGGTGGTTGTCGATGCGGGCCGCAAGCCGATGGATACCGCCGCCTGGGTGTCAGCGGTGACCCGGGAGGTGGCAGTCACTGCGGTGGCGGTGGTCGGGGCGACGACGACGTCGTCACCCCAGACCGTCAACACGCTCGGCATCCCGGTGGGCTGGGTGGACGGACGGCGAGCCACCTCGCCGGTGCTATGAGGGGGCTTCGAGGGATGGAGCTCGCGGGAACCATGCTGGCGTGCGGTCCCGGTGGACCCCCAACGGCTGGGATAGAGTAAACGGGTGCTGGTGCTTACACGCAAAATTGGGGAACAGATCCTGATCGGGGACGACATTGTTGTCACCGTGCTCGATTCGCGCGGCGAAGGTATCCGGATCGGTATTGACGCGCCCCGCGGTGTGAAGATCCAGCGCGAGGAAGTGCTGCGCGCCGTCGTCGAGGCCAACCTCGCTGCAGCCCACCCCGATCCTGAGGCCGAAGCGCGAATCAAGGCCCTGCTGGGGATGTCGACGACGTCGGCCGCGACCCCTGATCCCGCGAAGCCGGGTGCGCCGAAACCGGCCGACCCCGCGAAGCCGGGTGCGCCGAAACCGGCCGAGTCTGCGAAGCCGGGTGCGTCGAGACCGGTCGACCCCGCCTAACCACCGAAACGGTGAGCAACCTGGACAATGGTGGGGAAGATTTCAACCTCCGATGTCCAGGTTGCTGACGCGTGTCCGGATTGACCACCAGCGCGGGACTGAGCCGGTCCGCGCTATACCGATTGCATGACGTCGGGAGCTGGCGCCCAGCAGCTGAGAAGACCGCGGTGGTAGCCCCTCGTGAAGAGGGTAGACAAAGGGCGGCGGCTAATCGCAGGGAATTGGAACTACGGCGCGCATTACGCGCCACATATAATTCGCCAGAGGCTGGTCCGATACCCGGAAAGTATCTACCGGAATTGCAGAATGCCCGGCGCTAGAACCTTTCCCACTATGAATTGTCCGACTTTGCGGGTGCTCTTGTTCATCTGAACTGTGAGGGCTTACGGGCGATGGGCTCCAGCGGCCCCGTTATTGATCTGTGATAAAGTCACGTGGTGCAGGTAACATCCCAACTCCCACGGAGGATTCAAGATGAAACGGCTTACGAAATTAGCTAGCACCACGGCGATTACTGGGGCGCTCATATTCGGTGGCACTACTGCCGCCAACGCTAGCCCGTACGCCCTACCTGAGTATTGCAGCCCATCTATCGGCTGTGTTGGCAAGGACCCCGCTGGAGATAACATCTACAGCCAGGTCGGCCCAAGGCTTACCTCAGAGGAGATGCGCCTCTACAACCAGTGCGGGTTCGCCCTGGTGGCAGCGGGGGTCGGCTTCTTTGGGAACGTCGCAGGGATGATCGCTGGAGGATTCGGCATCGCCGGAGTCATGATTGGCCCATGCCAGGACCTCGCAGAATCCACTACCCGGTTTCGCTCATAACGGAGGGCGCCATGAAAACACGTACAGCCATCAGTGTGGTCGCTGGCCTTGTGCTGATCGTCGTCGGCATTTCCTACGGTCTGTCAGCCGTCCCTCTAGTCGGGATGCTGATAGCCGGTGCCGGTCTCGTCATCGGCGGCAGTGCCGTCTACACCGCCATGCGCCACCGCCCCACGACAACGGTCGGCAGCGCCGAATAGTCCCCGGTACTGAGCAGGGTCGCATCGCGCAAGCGGTGCGGCCCTTCCGTGTCCTCTGGGACAAGTCTGTGCTTCCCCCCCCCCCCCCCGCGATTCGCGCATATTTCTTTACGAGAGCGGTAGCGTAGGTATTCTCCACCTTGGCCTGCAGGCGTCGCAATGGAGTTTCGTCCAAAAATATCTGAGTCATTTCCAGAATTTCTATTAGGATGCCGACCCCATGAATTAACGGCCTAATGACTCTTTTCCGCCAATTGGTCTCGGAGTTTCTCCAATTCTCGAGTCCATGAACCAGCGGTTGTACAGCTCCACGGAGGCGGCGCTGTCCTCTATCTTGGGGTGATGAGAAAGTGACGATCACCTATAGATCGGCAAGGAAATCAGGGGAATGTAGGGGAGTGCGCAACTGTCAAGCGCCTCACTTGAGGGGCATCGAAAAGCCCTCACTTCCTCTGCTTACAAGGGAGTAAGGGCCTTCTCTGTGGAGCCTCCTGCCAGAGTCGAACTGGCGACCTTCTCATTACGAGTGAGACGCTCTACCGACTGAGCTAAGGAGGCTAAAGCTTCACGGGACGCGCGTGAGCACGGCCCAATCCACAAGCGTCAACTCTATAAGAGCAGCCGCGTGCAGGTCAAAAGCAGCCACTGCGGACGGTTTAGTCGCAGCTGACGCCGTCTTCGGGGACCGTGCCGTCAACGAAATAGTCATCCACGAGGTCCCCGATGCAGTCGCCAGCCCGACCGTAGGCGGTGTGCCCCTCGCCGTCCCAGGTGACGTGGACTGACGTTTCCAGCTGATCCGCCAGCGCCAGCGACCAGTCGTAGGGTGTCGCAGGGTCGCCGGTGGTGCCGATAACCAGCATCGGTGCGGCATCAGGGGCCGACGCCGGAGCGGGCTCCAGCACCGGTCCGTACTCCCACGCGTCACAGGTCACCCCGCCGTAGGCGAGGTAGGGGCCGAAGGTTGGCGACGCCTCGGCGAGTTCGTCGGCGTCGGCGGCCAACTGCGCAGGGTCACTGGTCATCGGGTAGTCGAGGCAGTTGATCGCGATAAACGCCTCACTGCTGTTGGTGAGGTAGCTGCCGTCCGCCTCACGCTCGGCTGCCAGGTCGGCGAGCTGCAGCATCGCGGACGGGTCACCCTGCAGCGCCTGGTCGAGGGCCCCAGCCAGCAGGGTCCAGTTGTTGTTGTCATATAGCGGCAGGATGAAGCCGCTAAAGAAGGTGCCGATCGTGACCAGGCGGCCGTCGGCGGCGGTCATGGGGCTTTCCTCGACCGAGCGGAACAGGTCCTGGATGACCGTGACGCCCTCCTCGATTCCGGTGGGGAGGGGGCAGTCGCTGGAGAGCTGGCAGTCGGCCACAAAGCTGCGCAGCGCCGTCTCGAAGGCCTGGGCCTGACCCAGTGTGATCTCTTCATTGCTCAAGGACGGATCCACCGCGCCGTCCAGCACCAGTCGCCCGGTATTGGCGGGGAACAGCTCGGCGTAGGCAGCACCAAGTGCTGTGCCATAGGAGAACCCCAGATAGTTGAGGTCCTCGTCGCCCACCGCAGCACGCAGAATGTCCAGGTCGCGGGCCGCGCTGTCGGTGTCCACATACCCGAGTAGCTCGCCTGTCCGTTCGGCGCACTGGGCGGCGAAGTCCTCGGCTTCGGCGGTGAGCGTCTCAAGCGCTTCCTCGTCGGAGATCTCCGGTTTCAGATATTCCAGCCGGTCCGCTTCGCGCTCCTCGTCGGTCTGGCACTCGACAGCCGACGACTGCCCCACCCCGCGCGGGTCGAAGCCGACGACGTCGTACGCCTCCCGCAACCGATCGCTTGTTACATAGGTCAGCGCGTCCTTCACGATGTTGACACCGGAACCGCCTGGACCGCCCGGATTGACCAGCACCGAGCCCATGGATTCTCCCGTGGCGTCGCTGCGAATCAACGCGATCTCGATCGAGTCCCGCGCAGGGTCGGCATAATCGAGTGGGACCTCGACGGTCGCGCAGGCGAATGTCTCCTCGCATAGCTCCCAGGTCACCTGCTGGGTATAGAAGCCTTCGAGGTCCGCGGGCACATCACCAACGACCTCCGGGTTCGCTGACTCGACCCCCGTGGCCGGGCCATCGCCTGACCCGGGGGAGAGTAGTTGGCACCCAGACAACACCAGCGCGCCGGACAGAATGACGGCGGCAGAGGCCAGACGACGGGGGAAACGACTTCTCACGCGGTGTAATCCTTTTCGGGGAGGAGACTGACGGCCATGGCCTCGATGGCAAGCAACGGGGCAACATTGGTGTTAACGATCCGATCGCGCACTTTGTTGATGGCCTCAATCCGAACCAGCGTCCCCTCAGGTGTCCCGGACCGGGCGAACGCCTCCAGCTCGGGGCGCAGCGGCTCGTTCACCAGGTCGGGCCCGCTGGAAACCTGCAGCATCAGCACATCCCGGTAGAACGACGTCAGATCGGTCAGCGCACGGTCAAAGTAGTCGTTCTTCGACCGTTTGGCCCGGCGAGTCTGGTCATCTTCCAACCGCTTGACCTGCCCGCGGATAGCCGGCGGTAGGGTGCCGCTTTCGGGTGCGCCGAGGGTGGCCAGCAGTGCGGCCTTCTCCTGGGCATCCCGCTGCTCGAAGGAGCTCTGCGCTTCGGCTTCGGCCAGTTTCACCAGGTCCGCCGCCGCCTTCATCGCCCCTGCAACGCTCCTCAGGTCCAGCGGCAGCCGGACGATCTGGTTCCGCCGGTCCCGTGCGCCGTCGTCGGTGGCGAGCCGCTTCGCTACTCCGATGTGGCTCTGCGCTGCCCGCGCTGCAGCTTCCGCCGTCGCCGGATCGATGCCGTCGCGGCGCACCAACAGATCGGCGACATCCTGCACCGGCGGCAGGCGCAGGTTGACGGCCCTGCACCGGGATCTGATGGTCACCAGCACGTCGCCGGGACTCGGCGCGCACAATAGCCAAATGGTCCGGGGCGGTGGTTCCTCGATGGCCTTGAGTAGCACGTTGGTGCTGCGCTCCTGCATCCGGTCAGCATCCTCCACAATGATGACCCGCCAGCGTCCGGTGGACGGCTTGTCCTGCGCCTTTCGCACGAGTTCGCGCGCCTCGTCGATGCTAATCGTCACTTTTTCGGTGGTGACGTTGGTGATGTCGGCGTGGGATCCAGCCAGAGCGGTCCGGCAGGCCCGGCACTCCCCGCAGCCTCGCTCGTCGAGAGGCTCCCGGTCACAGAGCAATGCGGCAGCGAATGCTCGTGCAGCGTTGGACCGCCCCGATCCCGGCGGGCCGGTGAACAGCCAGGCATGGTTCGGCTGGTCTGCCGACGCGGCGCGTTTCAGCTGCTCAACCACCGGTTCCTGGCCCATCAGGAAGGTCCAGACGCTCATGTCAGGTGCTCGTCGACGGCTTTGAGAATGGTGGCCGCCAAGTCAGCGACCGGGGTCCGGGCCGGAAGCACCAGATATTGGGCCGGGTCGGCGGCCGCCCGCTCGAGGAACGCCCCACGGATCAGCGAGTGAAACAGGTCCGGCTCGGATTCCAGCCGGTCCTCCGCCCCGTTCTGCATCCGGCGTCCACGGCCCTCCACCGGTTCGACATCGAGCAGTACTGTGAGATCGGGGCGCAACCCCTCAACGGCCCACAAATTGATCTCCAGGACGCTGTCCGTTCCCAGGCCGCGACCGGCGCCCTGATAGGCCACCGAGGAGTCGATGTACCGATCGCAGACGACGACGGCGCCCCGCTCCAGCGCGGGCAGAATCGCCTGATGGACGTGCGCCGCCCGGGACGCGGCGAAGATGAGGGCCTCGGTCCGGGGATCAATATCGCCCTGACCGTGGTCGAGGACCAGGGAGCGGAGTTTCTCCCCAATGACCGTGCCACCGGGTTCCCGGGTCTGGAGCACCTCGAGGCCGCGTTGCTGCAGCGCGGTGGCCAGCAGACCCGCCTGGGTGGACTTGCCGGCGCCGTCGCCGCCTTCGAAAGCTATGAAGAGCCCGGACGTGCGGCGTGCGGATGGTGTACTCACCCCACCAGCCTATCGAGGATCACCGACCCGCCTGTCCCGCCCGCTGCCACCGGCCCAGGTGCGCGGGTCACATTTCACCCGGTCGCCGCAGCCAACTACCCTAAACCCATGACCCACCACGATCACCAGCAGCTCGCCCCGGACACGATAGTGGTGGCTGCTGGCCGCCCCCCGCGGGAACACGATGCCCCGGTGAATCCGCCGATCGTCCTGTCATCGACCTTCCACGAGGCGGTGGATCCGGCGGCGGGGGACCGCATCTATGGCCGCATGTCCAACCCCACCTGGGACCCGTTCGAGGCAGCACTTGGCAAACTCGAGGGTGCAGCGCTGCCAGCCCTGGTGTTCGGCTCAGGACTGGGTGCTGCTGCCGCCGCGTTGTCGCTGGTGCCGACGGGCGGCGTCGTCGTCATGCCCCGCCATGCCTACGCCGGTTCCCTCAGTCTCGCCGGCGATGAGGCGTCGCGCGGCCGATTCACTGTACAGACAGTTGACGTCGCCAACACCGATCAGGTGCTCGCGGCCCTGGCAGGCGCCGATCTGCTCTGGCTCGAGAGCCCCACCAACCCCATGCTCGAAGTGGCCGATCTGCGCACCATCATCAGCGCCGCGAAAAAAGCGGGAGTCACGGTGGTGGTCGACAACACGTTCAACACGCCGTTGGTTTGCAGGCCCCTGGACTTCGGCGCCGACGTCGTGCTCCACTCAGTGACCAAGTATCTGGCGGGCCACTCCGACGTCGTTCTGGGCGCCCTGGCCACCTCCGATCCTGACCTGCAGGTGAAACTGCTCAAGCACCGCACCCTGCATGGGGCAATTGCTGGACCGTTCGAGGTCTGGCTGGCGCTCCGCGGGCTACGCACGCTGGCCCTCCGCGTTGAACGGTCCCAGGCCACCGCCCTGTACCTGGCCCGCAAACTCCAGTCCCATCCTGCCCTGACCCGGGTTCGTTTCCCCGGGCTGCCCGAGGACCCCGGGCACCAGCGCGCCGCCGACCAGCTGAACGGCTTCGGCTCAATTATCAGCATCGAACTGGCGGATGTGGCGGCCGCCGAGGCCCTGATCTCGGCCGTGCGCCTGTGGCTGCCAGCAACCTCCCTGGGTGGCGTCGAATCCTTGATCGAACGACGACGGCGCCAGGCCGGCGAGCCGGTGACCGTACCGGAATCCCTGGTGCGGCTCTCGGTCGGGATCGAGAACCCCGAGGACCTCTGGGCGGATCTGGAGCAGGCGCTGACTGGGCTGCGAGAAGTCGACGGCTCCACCCGATAAGCTGGACCCGTGGACATCGCTTATGACATTCGGAACTACCTGTATCTGGCGCTTGGGTTGGTGGCGGTCGGTATCGAAATCTGGGCGCTCATCGACTGTGTGAAGCGGCCCGCCGCGAACTTTGAGGCGACGATGAAGCGCACCAAGGGCTTCTGGACCGCGATGACCGGTGGAGCGGCAGCCGTTGGCGTGCTGACGGTCCTCGTGACAGCCTCCGGACTCTTCGGGCTGCTGCAAATCGTCGCAGTGGTCGCGGCGTGCGTCTACCTCGCCGATGTGAAGCCCGCCGTCTCCGAGGTGCGGGGTGGCAGCGGGCCCTACGGCCCCTGGTAGCCAACCGCCAGTAACAGAAGCGCACGACGGATGAACCTGAGCCTCTCATACGGCAGACTAAACCCATGACTTCCTACAAAGTGATCCTGCTCCGCCACGGCCAAAGTGAGTGGAACGAGAAAAACCTGTTCACCGGTTGGGTGGACGTGCCCCTCACTGAACAGGGCCGGGCCGAAGCCATTCGAGGCGGTGAGCTGCTCGTCGAGGCCGGGTTACTCCCCGACATCGTGTACACCTCACGGCAGAAGCGGGCCATCATCACGGCGAACCTCGCGCTCGAAGCCGCCGACCGCAGCTGGATTGACGTTAAACGCGACTGGCGCCTCAACGAACGCCACTACGGAGCACTGCAGGGCAAGGACAAGGCGCAGACCCTCGCGGAGTTCGGCGAGGCCCAGTTCATGGAGTGGCGACGCTCCTATGACACCCCGCCGCCTCCCATTGAGGACAGCAGCGAATTTTCCCAGGCCAACGACCCGCGCTACGCGGACCTCGGCGACGCCATCCCCCGCACCGAGTGCCTCAAGGACGTCCTCGACCGGTTCCTTCCGTACTGGGAATCCGACATCGCCCCCGACATCAAAGCGGGCAAGACGGTCCTCATTGCCGCTCACGGCAACTCCCTGCGTGCACTGGTGAAGCACCTGGACGGCATCAGCGACGCCGACATCGCGTCGCTGAACATCCCTACAGGCATCCCGCTGATCTACGAGCTGGACGAGAACCTGGTACCGGTCAAGGCCGGTGGCACCTACCTCGACGCTGACGCAGCCGCCGCAGCGATTGAAGCCGTCGCGAACCAGGGCAAGCACTAACGGCCCGTCAGCACCCAGCGAGTCAACCACCAACAACGACGACGGCCGGTCCCTTACGGGGCCGGCCGTCGTCATTTAATCCCGGGGTTTTAGATCAGCGGCGCGCTGGGCTGCCACTCACCGGTCACCAGATAGGTGACCTTCCGTGCAACCGAGACGCCATGATCGGCGAATCGTTCGAAGTAGCGGCTGGCCAGGGTCACATCGACAGTGATGGGAGCTGAAACGTCCCATTCGGGCGAGGCGATGGCCTTGAACACGCCAGCGTGCAGCTCGTTGATCCGCGCATTGTGGGCATAAATCTCGTTGCTCAGCTCAAGGTTCCGGGTCTCGAGCAGCTCGTTCACCTTCTTGGCGATCTGCTGATCCAGCTGGGCCATCTCCTCGAAGGTGGGTCGGATCGCCGTCGGGATTACGTGGTCCGGGTACCGGAGCCGGGCAAGCTGAGCCACGTGGCGGGCCAGATCGCCCATCCGCTCCAGCGAGGCGCTCATTCTCAGCGCCCCGACGATCATCCGAAGGTCGCTGGCAACAGGGCCCTGCAGGGCAAGAATGTCGATCGCGCGTTCGTCGAGGTCGTTCTGGAGGAAGTCAATGCGTGCGTCGGCTGCGATCACATCCTGGGCGAGTTCGGTGTCAGCGGTTTCGAACGCGATGGTCGCTTTGTCCATAGCATTCGCAACCAACTGCGATATTTCGATGAGCTGTTCACCGATCTGGTGAAGCTCTGCCTGAAAAACCTTCCGCACGGGAGGCATCCTTTCCATAGAGATGACTGCGTACGTCTATGCACAGTCCCACACAGCACATTCTCAGTTGGTGATGAACTGTTATGCACCTTTGAGTGAACGTTAGTTGAACCACTTCCCTATTGCCACCGGAAGACTCAACCCCGCACCTAAGGTGCGCATAAGCTAAGCATGTGGATCCCGTTCTTCTTATTCTGATCGCAGGGCTGGTGGGCGTCGCCGTGGGCACGTTCGGCATGGCTGCCTTTCGGCTGAGCGAAATCCAGCGGCGTTCCCTGCTCTTCGTGGACGAGCCGACCCTTCCTGAGGGGGCGGCCGAGGTGCTGTCGATCATCGGCCGGGCCTATGTGGTGGTGGACGCCATTGACGGAGTGGTACGGGCCAGCCCCGCGGCGTACGCCTTCGGCCTGGTGCGGGGCCACACGGTGGTCCACGCCGAGCTGCTCGAACTGACGGCACGGGTCCGCCGGGACGGCGTGATCGAGCAGAAACAGCTGGAACTTCCCCGCGGACCGCTGGGGCAGGGCACTATCATCGTGCTTGCCCGGGTGGCATCACTGGGGGAGGAGTACGTCCTGATCCTTGCCGATGACCGCACGGAAATCACCCGCACGGAGGAGATCCGCAACGACTTCGTGGCCAACGTGTCACACGAGCTCAAGACGCCTGTCGGTGCCATCTCGCTGCTTGCCGAGGCCCTGGATGACGCGGCAGAGGATCAGGAAGCTGTCCGGCGGTTCGCCCGCCGAATGCACAAGGAATCGGCCCGGTTGTCAGCCCTGGTCCAGGACATTATTGAACTCTCACGGCTGCAGGGCGCCGACGTGGTACGCCGCGGGCGCCCGGTGAATATCAACACGGTGATTGCTGAGGCGGTGGACCGTAACCGGTTGCCGGCGGAGAGCAAACAGATCGACATTGTGGTCGGAGGGCGGATCAACGAGCCCGTCTATGGCGACCCGGATCTGTTGATGACTGCCTTCCGCAACCTGATCGACAACGCCATCCGGTACTCGCCCGAGCGCACCCGGGTGGGGGTCGGCCTGCGGTCCCGGGATGGACTCGCCGAAATCTCGGTCACCGATCAGGGAATCGGCATCACCGCTGAAGAGCAGGAGCGGGTGTTCGAGCGGTTCTATCGGATCGACGCGGCCCGATCCCGCCAGACAGGGGGCACCGGTCTGGGGCTCAGTATCGTCAAGCACGTGGTTTCCAACCACGGTGGCGAGGTGACCGTCTGGTCCCAGAACGGCCAGGGGAGCACCTTCACCGTCCGTCTCCCCGAGATGGAGCCCGACGCCGACACATCACCCGATGACAAGCCGGGCGGAACCTCTGCCCATGAACAAGGAGTGAGCGTTTGACCCGCATCCTGATCGTGGAGGACGAAGAGTCCTTCAGTGACCCCCTGTCCTATCTGCTCGGCAGGGAAGGTTTCGAGGTGGCGGTTGTCGAAGACGGGATAGCAGCCATCGCCGAATTTGACCGATCGGGCGCCGATCTGGTGCTGCTCGACCTGCAGCTACCGGGCCAGTCCGGCACCGAGGTCTGCCGGCAGCTCCGCCAGCGGTCGAGTGTTCCGGTGATCATGCTCACCGCGAAGGACGCCGAAATCGACAAGGTGGTTGGCCTTGAGCTTGGTGCCGATGACTACGTCACGAAGCCCTATTCGTCCCGTGAGCTCGTGGCTAGGATCCGCGCCGTGCTCCGCCGGCAGGCCGAACCCGAGGAGCTCCTGTCCAGCACCGTACAGTCGGGCCCGGTCCGGATGGATATTGAACGGCACACGGTCAGTGTCAACGGTGATCCGGTGGCGATGCCGCTGAAGGAGTTCGAACTGTTGGAGATGCTCCTGCGCAATGCGGGCAGGGTGCTGACCAGGGGGCAACTCATTGATCGGGTCTGGGGCTCGGACTACGTCGGCGACACCAAGACCCTCGATGTGCACGTCAAACGGCTCCGGGGAAAAATCGAAACCGACCCGTCGAACCCCAGCCACCTGGTGACGGTGCGTGGCCTGGGCTACAAGTACGAGTCCTGAGGGTTACTCTTCCTCTTCGCCTGTCTCTTCGGGCGTGGGGGTGGGCTCGGGGGTGTAGCCACCTGGAACATACTCCCGGTATTCAGCGAGGGTTCCGTCCAGGACAGGCACCCGCAGCTCGACGCTCTCCGAGTTGACGACAAAGTCCAGGTTCACCAGGGCGCCGGGGATTTCGCTGACGCCTTCAAGCACTCCGTCATCGGTGGTCTCGTCTTCAAAGACCCACTTGCCCTCAGCGGGGACCGTGACGTCGACCGACGAGTTGTCGCCCTCGATAGTGAGCTGCACCGCTGAGTCTGAGGAATTGAAGACCGTTCCAAGGACAGTGCCCGGTTCCCCCTCTTCGGAGGTAATGATCAGGATGTTGCGGAGTTCAAGCGGGCCGACCTGGTCGACGATTCCATCTGACGCCGCGTACTGGATGGTGGTGGCTTGCTCGCTGGTCACACTGCAACCGGTGGCACCGAGGACAGCGACCAGAGCCGCACCAGCTGCCAGGCTGCGTTTCGCCCGGAGGTGCTGCAGGGGATTGATTCGGTCACTCTTCACAGCGCAAACTCCTACGGTGGTCGATCAGCATGGGGAAACAGCTTGGTGAATCTTTCCCTACAGCCTATCGGGAAAATCGACCTGATGATGGAGTACTACAGCACCCGGACAACTCTTTCAGGGCGACGTGGATCACTTAAAGCCCCATCCGTCAAGGGGCGAATCATAGTCACCTATTTCCATAAGTCCCGGCTGACCTGCGAAAACACGCCTTCGGCGTGTCGAATTCGTGATAAACTGATCTGCGGGAAAGGGGAAAGTCCACATGGTTTTTGAGGTCGGCGAAACAGTAGTTTATCCTCACCACGGCGCAGCGAAGATCGAAGAGATCAAGATGCGCGTGATAAAGGGCGAAGAGAAAATGTATCTCAAGCTCAAGGTGGCGCAGGGTGATCTAACCATTGAAGTTCCAGCAGAAAACGTAGACCTCGTTGGGGTGCGCGACGTAGTGGGCAAGGAAGGTCTTCAGCATGTGTTCGATGTGCTGCGGGCCGAGTTCACTGAAGAGCCAACCAACTGGTCGCGCCGCTACAAGGCAAACCTTGAAAAGCTTGCCTCGGGTGACGTGATTAAGGTTGCGGAAGTAGTCCGCGACCTGTGGCGCCGTGATCATGATCGTGGGTTGTCCGCAGGAGAGAAGAGGATGCTCGCCAAGGCGCGTCAGATCCTGATCTCCGAGCTGGCACTCGCGGAGAAAACCGATGAAGAGAAGGCCGCAAGCGTTCTCGACGAGGTGCTAGCTTCCTAGTTTGTTGAATGCGTGTATTAGATAATCGGATTTGTTGAGGGGCCGCCCTGCTGGGCGGTCCTTTTTCATGTCCTGACATAGGGTGATCTCGTGTCAGAAACCAGTTCGCGGCCTGAATCCGCCCAAGCGCAGGTCGGCGTCATCATCGTCGCCGGCGGCGCCGGACAGAGGCTTGGCCGCGGCATCCCCAAAGCCCAGGTGAAATTTGCTGGCCGGAGCATCCTCGAGCACGCTCTCCAGGGGGTCCTCGACGCGGAGATCGCCGCGGAGATCTGTGTGGTTGTCCCAGCCGGAGACAGTGAACTCCGCGCCGCCGTCGTCGGCGTCTCCTCAGCCACCCCTGTGCTGGTGGTCGACGGCGGTGCCTCCCGACCCGATTCAGTGGCGGCTGGCCTGTCAGGTTTGGGCGCAGGCATCGGCCTGGTCCTGGTCCACGATGCCGCCCGCGCGCTCACCCCACCGACAGTCTTCCGCCGGGTGGTCGCCGCATTGCGCGACGGTGCCGAAGCGGTGATTCCCGTCATCCCCGTGGTCGACACCATCAAGACTGTCGACGGCGGCTTGGTCATCGATACCCCACCCCGCGACACCCTGCGCGCCGTCCAGACACCTCAGGGGTTCAACCTGGAGACCCTCCGCCGCGCCCACCAGCAGCCGGGTGCCGAAGTGACCGACGACGCCACGCTGATGGAACGGCTGGGCGTCCCGGTCCGGGTGGTCGAGGGAGCAGACGCCGCCTTCAAAGTGACCACCGCCCAGGACCTGCTCCTCGCGGAAATGCTCGCCCAAACACCGACCGGGAAGACCACACCATGATCCTGCCTCGCACCGGAATCGGGGTGGACGTGCACGCGTTTGCCCCCTTGGACGCTCCCCGGCCGCTGTGGCTTGCGGGTCTGCTCTGGGACGGCGAACGCGGTCTGAGCGGCCATTCCGACGGCGACGCAGTGGCTCATGCCGCTGCTGATGCGCTCTTCTCCGCCGCGGGTGTCGGTGACCTCGGGACCCACTTCGGCACAGATCGGCCCGAGTTCGCCGGCGCGTCGGGGGTCAGTCTGCTGATCGAGGCTGCGCGGATTGTGCGCGACGCTGGATTCGACATTGGCAACGTCGCGGTGCAGCTGGTCGGCAACCGTCCCAAGTTCGCTCCCCGCCGGGCTGAAGCTGAAGCAGTACTCACCATTGCGGCGGGAGCACCCGTCAGCGTGTCGGCAACGACCACCGACGGGCTCGGATTCACCGGGAAGGGCGAGGGTATCGCCGCGGTGGCGACCGCCGTCGTCGTCAGGGTGGGTGACGGGACCAGACCAACCGCTGGGTGAAGCAAAGCACCGCGACCGGCTAATCTGGAGCGGTGAGCCTGAGATTCTATGACACCGCAACCGCACAGACCCGCGACTTCGTCCCGCTCCAGCAGGGCGAGGTCGGACTGTACTACTGCGGCGCCACTGTGCAGGGCATGCCCCATGTTGGGCATATCCGCTCGGCCATCGCGTTCGATCAACTCACCCGCTGGCTCACCGCGAGCGGCTACAAGGTCACCGCAGTCCGCAATGTCACCGATATTGACGACAAGATCCTCGCCCGCGCCAAGGAATCAGAGCACGACGACTCGCTGCCCCGCCAGCTGCGCGGTGAACAGTGGTGGGCGCTGGCGTACCGCTACGAACTGGAATTTCAGCGGGCGTATGACACCCTCGGGGTGCGCCGTCCGACCTACGAACCACGCGCCACCGGTCACATCCCCGAAATGCACTCGTTGATCCAGCTGCTGATCGATCGAGGGCACGCCTACCCGGCGAACGACGAGTCGGGCGACGTGTACTTCGATGTGCGCTCGTGGAAGGGGTACGGCTCCCTCACCCGACAGAACATCGACGACATGCAGAGCGCCACCGACGTCGAACCCGAATTCATCAACCGGAAGCGCGATCCCCGCGACTTCGCTCTCTGGAAAGGGTGGAAGGAGGGCGAACCGGACACTGCAGCCTGGCCCAGCCCGTGGGGACCCGGCCGGCCGGGCTGGCACCTGGAGTGCTCGGCAATGGTCACCAGATACCTCGGCACCGAATTCGACATCCATGGCGGCGGTCTGGACCTGCGGTTCCCGCACCACGAGAACGAAATGGCGCAGTCGCAGGCGGCGGGACACCCCTTCGCCCGGTACTGGATGCACAACGGGATGGTCACCTTCGAGGGCGAGAAGATGTCCAAGTCCATCGGCAACACGGTAAGCCCCACCGAGATGCTCGAACTCGCCAGCCCCCGGGTGGTGCGGTACTACCTCGGTCAGGCGCACTACCGGTCGGTGCTCGACTACCGGCCCACCTCCCTGCAAGAGGCTGCGGCCGCCGTCGAACGCATCGACGGGTTCCTCTCTAAAGCTGCCGCACGGGAATTCCCTGACGGATTCGGATTCGTTTCCCCCGGTGCGCCTGCAGCCTTCAAAGCCGCCATGGACGATGACCTCAACGTGCCCCAGGCGCTCGCGGTGCTCCACGACACGGTGCGGGCCGGCAATACGGCGCTGGCCACCGGGGACAGCGACGCCACCCGGAAGGCGTTCATCGACGTCATGACCATGACCGGGATCCTTGGCCTCGACGACGTCCAGGACGCCAGCAAAGGTCCCCGCAGCCCCGAACACCAGGCGCTGGACACCCTGATCGCCTCCCAACTGAGGCAGCGTACCCTCGCCCGGGAGGCCAAGGACTGGGCGCAGGCCGACGCCATCAGGGATGCGCTCAGCAGCGCCGGCATCGTCATCGAGGACACTGCCGACGGCGCCTCCTGGACCCTGAAAAACTGACCCGCCACGTCATCGGCGACGTAGCGGTGAAGTAGGCGGCCGTACCCGCGTAAACTGGGGTGACCAATCTTCTACCCAAAGGTGTTTTCCCCATGGCCACTCACGGACGTCCCGGCGCTGTGCGCAAGAGCAAGAAGGGCCCCTCGGGCGGAACCGGCGGCCTAGGACGCAAGGCGCTGGAGGGTAAAGGTCCCACTCCCAAAGCGGAGGACCGTCCTTACCATAAGGCTCACAAGAGCAAGCAGCTCGCTGAACGCTCGGCGGCCAAGCACTCCGGCAGCCGCAATCCAGGGTCGGCCCGCAACGCGCGCGGCAAGGGCACCGAAGAGATGGTCACCGGTCGCAACGCCGTGGTCGAGTCGCTCCGCGCCGGTATCCCCGCCAAGGCCTTGCACGTGGCCATCCGGATCGAGATGGATGAGCGCATCCGCGAATCTCTGAAGCTCGCCACCGAACGCGGCATCCCGCTGATGGAAACCGGCAAGACGGAACTGGACCGGATGGCTGACGGGTCAGTGCACCAGGGCATCATGCTCCAGATCCCACCCTACGAGTACGCCGACGCCGTTGATCTGGCCACCGAGACCATCCAGAAATGGAAAAAGGGCCATATCAACAACGCACCGTTGTTCGTCGCCCTGGACGGTATCACCGACCCCCGCAACCTCGGCGCGATCATCAGGTCCCTCTCGGCGTTCAGCGGCCACGGGGTCATCGTTCCGGAGCGCCGGTCGGTAGGGATGACCGCATCGGCCTGGAAGACCAGTGCTGGAGCCGCAGTGCGTGTTCCAGTCGCCAAGGCGGGCAACCTGAACTCCACCCTGAAATCCTTCAAGGACAAGGGCATCTTTGTGCTGGGCCTCGACGGCGACGGTGACGTCTCCCTCCCGGATCTGACGCTGGGCCGCGAACCGGTCTGCCTCGTCGTCGGCTCCGAAGGCAAGGGCCTGTCACGGTTGGTGCGCGAGAACTGCGACCAGATCGTTTCAATCCCCATCGACTCGGCGATGGAATCGTTGAACGCCTCGATGGCTGTGGGCATCAGCCTGTACGAGATCTCGCGCCAGCGCTCCGCCTGACGGTCGCACGGACGGTATCCCCAGATCATGAGCGTCTCTCTCGAAATCAGCCCTCCGTCCAGTGAATTTCCCCTGGGCGTGCACCGGGCCCGTGCGCCCCACAACCTGAACGTCGCGGTGTACGCGCCCGGCGTGTCAGCACTTGCAGTGCACTTCCAGTCACAGGACGGTAGTTGGCACGCTGCAGCGCTGACCGATTACACCGATGGGGTGCATCACGGGGCGGTCGAGGGGCTCGCCGACTCGGTGAGATACGGCTTCTGGCCGACCGGAACCGACCAGCCGGAAACGGGGCAACTGTTGTTGGATCCCTACGCCCGGGCCATCGACACCATCGATACCGCCGAGGGACCGGTGTACTGGTCCGTTTACGTCGAGGACGGCGGATTCGACTGGGGTTCCTCGGCGCCACCCCGCACCCACTGGCGTGACACCGTCGTGTATGAGGCGCATGTCAAGGGTCTGACCCAGTTGCACCCAGACATTCCGGCCGAGCTTCGCGGCACCTATGCTGGCCTGGCGCACCCGGTCATGATCGGTTACCTCACGGCTCTCGGGATCACCGCAGTGGAACTGCTGCCGGTCCACTTCCATATCGACGAACCCCATCTGGGGCCCCTCGGGCTGACCAACTACTGGGGCTACAACACCCTCGGATACTTCGCCCCGCACCCCTCCTATGCGACTGAGGCAGCCCGCAACGCCGGCCCACGGGCGGTCCAGGACGAGTTCAAGGGCATGGTCAAACTGCTCCATGAGGCTGGCCTTGAGGTCATCCTCGACGTGGTGTACAACCACACAGCCGAAGGTCCACCAGACCTCCCGGCCTTGAGCTGGCGCGGGCTGGGCGACGAGCAGTACTACCGGCACGGTGACCACGGCCGCTACCTGGACACCACGGGTTGCGGCAACACCCTGAACTTCGCGCACCCACGGGTCATCGCCCTGGCCCTGGACTCGCTGCGATACTGGGTGGAAGAATTCCACGTGGACGGGTTCCGCTTCGATTTGGCCGTGTCGCTGGCCCGGGACGAACGGCACACCTTCACCCCACGCCATCCCTTCCTGGTCGCTGCTGGCGCCGACCGCGCGCTGCGCGGTGTGAAGCTCATTGCCGAACCCTGGGATATTGGCATGGGTGGATGGCAAACCGGCAATTTCCCGCAGGGCTGGGCGGACTGGAATGACCGGTTCCGAGACACGGTCCGGGACTTCTGGCTCACCGATCAGGCGAGCCTGGCGGCGGGCGGCGCCGCCGGATCGGTGGCGCGCCTGGCCGGATGCCTGAGCGGATCGGCCGATGTGTTCGGTCCTTCAGGACGCACGTCCATCTCCAGCGTCAACCTGATCACCGCCCACGACGGGTTTACCCTCGCCGACCTCTCCTCCTACAGCCGCAAACACAATGAGGCCAACGGGGAGGAGAACCGGGACGGCCACAACGACAACCGCAGCTACAACCACGGCATGGAAGGCCCCACCGACCAGGAGGGCATCGTCGCGGCGCGGAGCCAGACATCCCGCAACCTGATGGCCACACTCCTGCTGTCCCTCGGCGTCCCCATGATCACGGCCGGCGACGAGTTTGGGCGGTCCCAGCGCGGCAACAACAACGCCTACTGCCAAGACAATGAGCTGGCCTGGCTGCATTGGGATCACGACGACGACGCGCGCCACCTCCTTGAACACACGCGCTCCCTGCTCCGGATCAGGAAGGAGTTCCTGGCCCACCAGCCCCATAGTTATCCGGCCCGCGACGACAGCTCTTACCTGCACTGGTTCAACCCAGCCGGCACTCCCATGACTGAGGAGCAGTGGCGTGACGAGGGATCCCGGAGTGTGCAGCTCCTCCTCGGGTCGCCCAACGGCATCCTCGACGGCTTGGTGGTCATCAACGGCAGCAGGGACGACGCCAGGATTACCCTGCCAGGGCGGGATGCACTCCGGGAGAGCGGACTTCCTTCGATCACCCGGTTCGAGCTGCGGTACACCACCGCCGCGAATCAGGATCGCCGGCGCGGGGCCCGAATCGGTGCTGGTGAGACCGAAGTTATCCCCGCCAACTCGATCAGCGTCTACCGGATCTAGCCAGCCACGCAAAAGCGGCAGCCACCCCAGGAAACTCTGGTGTGACTGCCGCTGATGCACAGCAGGCGGTTAGCCTGCAAGCTGTGATCGCCCGGGCTGGCTGCTACGCGTTGGCGACCAGACCGAGCTCGGACTTCGACGCCAGACTAACGTGCTTGGGCAGTACCCGGACCGTGTACCCGAAGGACCCCGAGTGGTCGATCGTGACGCCGCCCGAGAACAGGTACCGACCCGCGCCGAGGTTCTCGGACACTGCGAGATCGGCCAGGGCCACCTCGCTGAGCTCGTCGTTGTCCAGTGCTCGACCGTAAGCCACTTCGACGGCGACGTCGTCGGGTGACAGCGCGCCAAGCGAAACATAGGCGTTGACCGTCAACGAGTCCCCGATCTGCGGATCCTCGGCTACTCCGACCGAATCGACGTGCTCCACCTGGACCGCCGACCAACCGTCATTGATCCGTGACCGCCAGGCAGCGGTGTGCTTCGCTGCAGTGTAGTTCGACTCAGCGGCCAGACACCCGGCGCGCCAGGCGGGCTGGTACAGGTGGCTGACGTAGTCCTGCAGCATCCGCTCAGCGGATACGGCCGGGCCAAGGTTGGCCATGGTGTGTTTGATCATGGCTACCCACTGGTGTGGCACTCCATCATGGGACAACTCAGAGGGTCCGGCCGCGCCGGCGCCCTCCGAGCGCACCGTGCTGTAGAACCGGGGAGCCACCTGCTCCTCCAGAAGGTCGTACAGGGCCGACGCTTCAATGTCGTCACGTTCCTCGGGGGACGCGTCGTTGTTCGCGGTGGGGATGGCCCAGCCGTTGTCGCCGTCGTACATTTCATCCCACCAGCCATCAAGCACCGACAGGTTAAGGCCGCCGTTGATGGCCGACTTCATGCCCGACGTGCCGCAGGCCTCCAATGGACGCAACGGGTTGTTCAACCACACATCGCAGCCGGGGAACAGCGTGCGCGCCATGGCAATGTCGTAGTTCGGGAGGAACACAATTCGGTGGCGTACCTCCGGATCGTCAGTGAACCGGACCAGGTCCTGGATCATCCGCTTGCCCTGCTCATCGGCCGGGTGGGACTTGCCTGCGATCACCAGTTGGATCGGGTTGTCCGGGTGCAGCAGCAACGCCTTGAGACGAGCCGGGTCCCTCAGCATGAGAGTCAACCGCTTGTAGGTGGGTACCCGGCGGGCGAAACCAATGGTCAACACGTCAGGATCGAGGACGTTATTGGTCCACGCCAGCTCGGCGTCGGCCGCCCCACGCTTCTTCCAGGAGGAGCGAAGACGCTGACGGACATCGTCGATCAGATTCGAGCGCAGGCGGCGGCGGAGCGCCCAGACATCGGAGTCTTCGACGTCGTAAACCCTGGACCACTGGGGATCCAGGACCGACTCGGCGCCGAAATGCTCCCGGGCGAAGTCAGCGATCAGCGGGTCAACCCAGGTAGGAACGTGCACACCGTTGGTGACCGACGAGATGGGAACCTCGCTGGTGTCGAATCCTGGCCACAGCCCGGAGAACATGCCCCGGGAGACAACCCCATGCAGCTTGGCGACGCCGTTGGCGCGCTGCGCCAGACGCAGGCCCATCACCGCCATGTTGAACTTGTTCGGATCGCCGTCAACATAGTTTTCGGCCCCCAGGGTGAGGACCTTCGCCGTCGGAACCGACGGTGCCAGGCCGGCGTCGAAGAAATGCTCGATCTGGGACTTTTCGAACCGGTCGATTCCCGCCGGGACCGGGGTGTGCGTGGTGAACACCGTGCAGGACCGGCCCGCGGTGAGCGCTTCTTCCCAGCTCATCGGAGAGGCGTTGGAGGGATCCATCAGTTCGCGGATGCGCTCAATTCCTAGGAATCCCGCATGGCCTTCGTTGGTGTGGAACACCTCGGGAGCCGGAGTGCCGGTCAGTCGTTCAAAGATGCGCAGCGCCTTGACGCCGCCCATGCCCAGCAGGAGCTCCTGCTGCAGACGCTGGTCGCCACCGCCGCCGTACAACCGGTCGGTAACATTGCGCGCGGCCTCGTCATTGCCCGCGACATTCGAGTCGAGGAGCAGGAGGGGGACACGGCCGACGTCGGCCCGCCAGATGTGGGCGATCAGCTGGCGCCCAGCGGGAAGCGGCAGGACCACCTTCGCCGGGGTGCCGTCCTCTTCGCGGAGCAGGGTCAACGGGAGGCCGTCGGGATCCAGGACCGGGTAGGTTTCCTGCTGCCACGCATCGCGGGAGAGCGACTGCTTGAAGTAACCGGCCTGGTAAAGGAGTCCGACGCCGATCAGCGGGACACCCAGATCGGAGGCGGCTTTGAGGTGGTCACCGGCGAGGATACCGAGGCCACCTGAATACTGGGGTAGGACGGCGCTGATGCCGTATTCGGGAGAGAAATAAGCGATGGACCGGGGCGCGTCCGCGCCGAGCGACTGGTACCAGCGGGGCTCGGAAAGGTACCGGTCCAGGTCGTCGCCGAGTTCCTGGATCCTCGCGACGAGACGTTCGTTGTCGGCGAGCTGGCTGAGCTGTTCACGGGTCACCGAGCCGAGGAAAGCGACGGGGTCCTGGCCGCTTGCCTCCCAGGCTGTTGGGTCAAGGTCATGGAATAGGCGGGTGGTCGGAAGATGCCACGACCAGCGCAAGTTGCCTGCCAGCTTGCCCAGTGGGGCGATGCTTTCAGGGAGGACGGTACGGACGGTAAATCTGCGGATTGCCTTCACCCGGGAAAGGCTAGCGTATTTTTCAGGACGGATGGCTGCGGGAGGGCCCCGATGAGAGCAAGTGAGAGTAAACGTTTGCGTTAGGGCCCAACTGGAGCAGAAAAAGCACTGATGTTACGTCCGCGCGCCTTAGCAATCTCGGCAAATACTCGCTAACGTCTAATGTGTGACGACTTCAATAGAGCCACCACGTAAGGGACGCACCGCCAGGAAGCCGATTGACAAAGCTGATCTGCGGTTCGGACGAATTCCAATCACCAAGATTTCCCCGGTTGTTGACGGTGGAGCATTCCCCTCCAAAGCGATCCCAGGATCTGATATTGCAGTGGGCGCCACAGTATTCAGGGAAGGGCACGACCAGCTCGGAGTATCAGCGGTCCTGCTTTCCAGCAAGGGCAAAGAGGTCCAGCGTGTGCGCCTGGCTCCGGTGGGGCAGGGCCTGGACCGGTATGAAGGCCTCCTCCGCCCTCCAGCCGTCGGCAACTACACCTTCGTCATCGAAGGGTGGGGTGATCTGTACGGCACCTGGCACCACAACGCTGAGGTCAAGATTGCGGCCGGAGTCGACGTCGAGCTGATGCTCGCCGAGGGTGCAGTCCTCTTCACCAACGCTGCGACGACCCGTAAGCCTAAGGACGCGGTGGCCTTCACCGAGGCTGCGCGGGTCCTCGCCGACACTGAGCTCCCGATTGGCGAGCGGCTTGCCGCAGGTGAGTCGGCGGCCGTCCTCGCAGCCATCGCCCGGGAGCCCCTGCGTGACCTGGTGACCGTATCCGAGCCCTATCGGATCAACGTTGAACGGGAACTTGCGGGGCGTGCGTCCTGGTACGAGTTCTTCCCCCGGTCCGAGGGTGCCACCTACGAGCCGGCCTCCGCCGAGTGGACCTCCGGCACCTTCGTCACCGCGGCTCACCGGCTACCCGCCGTCGCGGACATGGGCTTCGACGTCGTCTATCTCCCGCCGATCCACCCGATCGGGCGCACCCACCGCAAGGGGCCCAACAACACCCTGACGGCTGGCCCCGGAGACCCCGGGTCGCCGTGGGCCATCGGCGCCGCTGAAGGCGGCCACGACGCCATCCACCCCGATCTCGGCACCTTCGATGACTTTGACGCTTTCGTGGCTCGGGCCAACGAACTGAACCTCGAAATCGCACTGGATCTGGCTCTGCAGGCTTCACCTGACCATCCCTGGGTCACCTCACACCCTGAATGGTTCACCACCCGGGTGGACGGGTCGATTGCCTACGCGGAGAACCCGCCGAAGAAGTACCAGGACATCTACCCGATCAACTTCGACAACGACCCCGATGGCCTTTCCCGCGAGGTCCTGAGGATTGTCCTGCTCTGGATCAGCCACGGCGTGAAGATCTTCCGCGTCGACAATCCGCACACCAAACCGGTGGTGTTCTGGGAATGGCTGATCCGCGAAGTGAACCGGAAGCATCCCGACGTCGTTTTCCTCGCCGAGGCGTTTACCCGCCCGCCGATGATGCATGCCCTGGGCCGTGCTGGCTTCCAGCAGTCCTACACCTACTTCACCTGGCGCAACACGAAGACTGAACTCGAAGAGTATTTCACTGAAGTCAGCAAGGTCAGCGCACCATATTTCCGCCCCAACTTCTTCGTCAACACCCCCGATATCCTCACCGAGTTCCTCCAGTACGGCGGACCCGCTGGCTTCAAGATCCGGGCAGCGCTTGCAGCAATGGCCAGCCCCCTGTGGGGTGTCTACTCGGGCTACGAGCTGTATGAGCATGTGGCCAGGCCCGGTGCCGAGGAGTCGATCGACAACGAGAAATTCGAGTATCGTCCCCGCGACTTCAAGCGTGCCGAAGCCGAGGGCAGGAGCCTGGCGCCGTACCTCACCAGGCTGAACCAGATCCGACGGGACCATCCGGCACTGGGCGATCTCGAGAATCTGACCATTCACCACAGCTCGGATACGGAAACCCTGGTGTTTTCCAAGCACAAGGAGAACGTCGGCGGCGACAGCACGGTCAAGGACACCATCATCGTGGTGGTGAATCTCGACCCGCACGGGGCCAGGGAAAGCACAGTCTCCCTGAACCTTGATGCACTGTCCCTCGATCCCGAGGACTGCAATGAGGACGGCACCTTCTGGGTTGACGATCTCATCACCGGCCAGAGTTGGGTCTGGGGCACCCACAACTACGTCAGGCTGGATCCGCATGTGGAACCAGCACACATCCTTTACCTCAGGAGGAAGCCCTAGTGGCCAACCCGTTTCAACTGAACGCACCCGGTCTCGCGCATGACCCACACTGGTACCGCAAGGCCGTATTTTACGAAGTTCTGGTGCGCGGGTTCGCGGATGCGAACGGCGACGGCTCTGGCGATTTCTCTGGTCTGATCGACAAACTGGATTATCTGCAGTGGCTTGGTGTTGATTGCCTGTGGCTGCCACCGTTCTTCAAGTCGCCCCTGCGCGACGGTGGCTACGACATCGCCGACTACTACAACGTCCTCGATGAGTTCGGCACCATCAGTGATTTCAAGCGCCTGGTCGCCGAGGCACACGCCCGCGGCGTCCGCGTCATCATCGACCTGCCGCTGAACCACACCTCAGACAAGCACCACTGGTTCGAGGAATCCCGAAACGATCCCGACGGCCCCTACGGCGACTTCTACGTCTGGAGCGACACTGACGAGAAGTACGAGGACGCGCGGATCATCTTCGTGGACACCGAGGAGTCCAACTGGACCTTCGACCCCGTCCGCCGGCAGTTCTTCTGGCACCGGTTTTTCTCCCACCAGCCGGACCTGAACTTCGAAAACCCCAAGGTTATTGAGGCGCTCTTCGATGTGGTGAAGTTCTGGCTGGACCAGGGCATCGATGGTTTCCGTGCGGACGCCATCCCCTACCTCTTCGAGGAGGAAGGGACCAACAGCGAGAACCTGCCGCAGACACACGCGTTCCTCAAGGACCTGCGCACCATGGTCGACGAGAACTATCCCGGCCGCATCATCGTTGCTGAAGCAAACCAGTTACCCGAGGAGGTTGTCGAGTACTTCGGCGACGCCGAGGGACCGGAATGCCACATGTGCTTCCACTTCCCGATCATGCCCAAGCTCTTCTATGCCCTCCGCGACCAGAAGGCCGGACCCATCATTGACACGATGGCCGAAACACCGAACATCCCCGCTGGCGCCCAGTGGGGTACCTTCCTCAGGAACCATGACGAGCTCACCCTCGAAATGGTCACCAACGAGGAACGCGAAGCGATGCTCGGCTGGTATGCGCCAGACTCGAGGATGCGCGCCAACGTCGGCATCCGCCGTCGTCTGTCGCCACTCCTGGACAACTCGCGGGCCGAAGTTGAACTGATTCACGCCCTGCTGCTGTCCCTGCCGGGAAGCCCGTTCCTCTACTACGGTGACGAAATCGGGATGGGCGATAACATCTGGCTCGAGGATCGCGACGCATCGAGAACCCCCATGCAGTGGAACCCCGACCGTAACGCCGGGTTCTCAACAGCTGACCCGGGGAAGCTCTATCTCCCCGTCGTCCAGTCGCTGGTCTACCACTACAACCACGTCAACGTTGAAGCGCAGCTGGCCAGTTCAAGCTCGCTGCTGCACTGGATGCGGCAGATGCTTGCAGTGCGCCGGACGCACCCGGCCTTCGGCCTGGGCTCGTACCGCAACGTGCCCACCGAAGCTGAATCGGTGCTGGCTTTCATCCGTGAGGTAGAGGTCGACAATGCCGAAGGCGAGCAACCAGAGGTGGTGTTGTGCGTATTCAACCTGTCGCAGCACCCGGTTGCCGCGCAGCTGAACCTGCCGGAGTATGCCGGACGAGGTCTGCGTGACCTCTTCGGTGGCACACCATTCCCGGCCTTCGGCGACGACGGCGCACTCACCCTGACACTCGGAAGCCACGATTTCTACTGGCTCCGTCTCCGCTCAGCCAGCTCAAACACTGCTTCACCGCATACTGAAGCCCTGCCAATCATTCAAGCCCCGGAGGCCGTAAAGTAATGCCCAAACTGACGCCGACCTTTCCAGAACTCCTTGCCTCATGGCTACCGGATCAGCGGTGGTTCCCAGCCAAAGGCCGCGAGTTTGAACTTCGAAGGGTCGGCGGCATCCGGCTGGAGGACCCAGCCGGTGCGGTGGGCCTCGACGTTCACCTGATCGCCGTCGATTCCGGCCACCGCAGGGACATCGTCCAGATTCCGCTGAGCTATCGTGACTCGCCCTTGAAAGGCGCTGAAGATGCGTTGATCGGCGAGGCCGAGCACACCGAATTGGGGCATCGCTGGATCTACGACGCCACCCACGACCCGGTCTTCGTGACGGCCTGGGTTGAATTGATGCGCTCGGGCGGTGTCACCGAGGACGGCCGGACCAGGGGCTACCCGCTGGGATCGTTCGCCTCGGCGAAACGGTTCGACCAGCCTCTTCCGCTGACCGTACTCAGGGGTGAACAATCAAACACCTCTGTTGTGGTGCGTACGCCGGAGGGTTCGATGATCGTCAAATTCTTCCGGGTGCTGGCACCGGGGGAGAGCCCCGACGTTCAGGTCAGTGCCAAGCTCACCGATGCCGGATCCGTGGACGTGCCCACCACGTTCGGGTGGGTCACCGGCAGCTGGGAGGACACACGAGCCGGGGAAAAGCAGTGGCTGACCGGTCACCTCAGCGTCCTCCGGGATTTTATCGACAACAGTACCGACGCCTGGCGGACCGCCTCGGTTGCGGCCGCATCGAACACCGATTTCACCGCTGAGGCAGCCGAACTGGGGCGGGTGACCGGGCGTATCCACGCGCAGCTGGCCGCCGCGTTCGGAAGCCGGGCAGCAAGCGACGTCGAACGCGGCGAATTCATCGAGACCCTGGTGCAGCGCATCGAGTGGGCCTGGCAGGAAGCCCACGACGTCGTCGGGCCGCTCGAGGCCGAGGTGGCCAAGGTTGTTGAGCGGGTTCGCGGTGTGAAGACGCTCCCCGATCTCCAGCGCATCCACGCTGACTACCATCTGGGACAGGTTCTCAACGCCCCGGACGGATCTTGGCTGGTGCTCGATTTTGAGGGCGAGCCACTGCGTCCCGCCGCTGAGCGCAGCGTCCCCGATGTGGTGTTGCGGGACGTCGTCGGGATGATGCGTTCGCTCGAGTACGCCGGCGCAGCAGCAGCCCATGGCAACGACGCCGCGACCGCCGACGCCGACGAGTGGACCGCGGCTGCGGGTGCAGCCTTCGCGGCTGGCTACCAGGACCAGACCGGGACGCTGGTTGACCCAGCCGATCCGCTCTTCCTCGCGTTGTGGCTGGATAAGGCCCTGTACGAAGTGGTCTACGAGCTACGCAACCGCCCGGACTGGGTCGACATCCCGGTCCGCGATGTGCGCCGCGCCCTGACCGGGTCCGCCAGCGCAACCCAGAACACGTCATCGGCGACCGTTTCCTCGCCGCCCGCTGCGGGGCCCGTCGACCCGGTAGTGGCTGTCGACGCCGTCGTGGGTTCCAACCCAGTCGTTAGTTCTGACACGGTGGCTGGGACGGACGCCGTCACCACCTCACCGGGGCGGATCGAACACTCAACTGACATCCTGCAGTCAGTGTCGGAAGGCCGCTACCACCAGCCGCATGCTGTGCTGGGTGCGCACCTCGACGGGCATGGGCTAGTCACTATCCGAACCCTGCGTCGTCTTGCGCAGCGTGTCACAGTGGTGACCGGCAGCGGTCGCGTCGAATTGGAGCACGAGCACAACGGCATCTGGGTCGGCACGGTTGCGGCGGAGAACGCCGGGCACGTCCCGGACTACCGCCTCGAAGTGACCTACGACGGTGAGCCGCAGATGGTCGACGATCCGTACCGGTTCCTACCAACGCTGGGCGAGATCGACATGCACCTCCTCGCCGAAGGGCGGCACGAGACGTTGTGGACCGCGCTCGGCGCTCACGTCCGTCACTACGCTTCCGTGCTGGGCGACATCAACGGCGTCAGCTTCGCTGTCTGGGCGCCCAATGCCCAGGCCGTCCGGGTCAAGGCGGACTTCAATGGGTGGGACGGCTCCATCAACGCGATGCGCGCGCTGGGCAGCTCAGGGTTCTGGGAGATCTTCATTCCCGAGGCTGTCGCAGGGTCGCGGTACAAGTTCGAGATCCTCGGCAGCGACGGACACTGGCGTGAGAAGGCCGACCCGATGGCCCGTGGTACCGAAATCCCTCCGCTCACCGGCTCGCGCGTGGTCGAGTCGAGGTACACCTTTCAGGACGATGAGTGGATGACGGCGCGGGCCGCAACGGATCCCCACAATGGGCCCATGAGCGTCTACGAGGTGCACCTTGGCTCCTGGCGGGTGGGCCTTGACTACCGGGAATTGGCTGATCAGCTCACCGAATACGTGCAGTGGCAGGGCTTTACCCATGTTGAGATGATGCCCGTCGCCGAACACCCCTTCGGTGGCTCCTGGGGTTACCAGGTCACCTCGTATTATGCGCCAACGTCACGCTTCGGCCACCCCGACGACTTCAAGTACCTGGTGGATAAACTGCACCAGGCCGGGATCGGCGTCATCATGGACTGGGTTCCGGCGCATTTCCCCAAGGATGAGTTCGCCTTGGCGAAGTTCGACGGCGGGACCCTGTACGAGCACGGCGATCCCTCCCTGGGTGAGCACCCCGATTGGGGAACGCTGATCTTTGACTTCGGTCGCCGCGAAGTACGGAACTTCCTGGTCGCCAATGCCCTCTACTGGCTCGAGGAGTTCCACATTGACGGGCTGCGCGTGGACGCTGTCGCGTCGATGCTCTACTTGGACTACTCCCGCGAAGAGGGCCAGTGGACGCCGAACCGGCTGGGTGGCCGGGAGAACCTTGAAGCGATTGACTTCCTTCAGGAGGTCAACGCCACCGCTTACAAGCGGGTGCCCGGCATCGTGATGATCGCGGAGGAATCGACATCCTTCCCCGGTGTCACCCGCGCCACCAGCGGAGGCGGCCTCGGATTCGGGCTGAAGTGGAACATGGGCTGGATGCATGACTCGTTGGAGTACATGGCTGAAGACCCGGTCAACCGTGGCTACCACCACGGCAAGGCGACCTTCTCCATGGTCTACGCCTACACCGAGAACTTCCTGCTACCGATCAGCCATGACGAGGTTGTGCACGGCAAGGGGTCGCTGCTGCGGAAAATGCCAGGTGACCGGTGGCAGCAGCTCGCTAGTGTGCGGGCCTACCTGGCGTTCCAGTGGGCGCACCCCGGCAAGCAGCTGATCTTCATGGGCACTGAGTACGCCCAGGAATCTGAGTGGTCGGAGCAGTACGGTCTCGACTGGTGGCTCTCGGATACCCCCGCGCACAAGGGTGTCCAGCACCTGGTGCGGTCCCTGAACGGGATCTATCGAAACACGCCGGCGCTGTATATCCGGGACAACGATCCGTCGGGGTTCCAGTGGATTGATGAGAACGACGGCGCCCGCAACACGCTGTCCTTCATCCGCTGGGATGGCCAAGGCAATCCGCTGGTGTGCATCGCTAACTTCGCCGGAGCGCCCCATGAAGGATTCAGGGTGGGTCTGCCCTGGTCGGGGGAGTGGGAAGAGGTGCTCAACACGGACGCTGAGGAATTTGGCGGTTCGGGTGTTGGCAACCTTGGCGGGGTCACAGCTGTCGAAGGGCCCTGCAGCGGGCAGCCTGCTTATGCTGACCTGCGGGTTCCACCGTTGGGCGTTGTGTATCTGGCTCCGAAAAAGCCCTAGATCCGCGCGGGGCCGGGCATTCTGCGCCCGGCCCCGAGCACGATTTACAACTTCGGCCGAAGGGTGCTAGAATTTATATCCGCGCTGGTCGAGGGAATTGACCGGCTGACAACCACCAGAACTACGGTTCGTCCCGAGCGCAGTATGGCTCAGGGATTGGAAGATCAGCCGATTTGACCTGAAGATGATCAGCCGGTAAGTTTGAAAAGTTGCTCCGGAGCGATGATGGAACTGTTTGGTTCTGTTTGGTGCCGGGTGTGTCTGTTGTTTGAGAAC
>NZ_BAAAIJ010000006.1:0-5565 GCF_039526005.1 Arthrobacter flavus
TTTGAGAACTCAATAGTGTGCCATGTTTGTTGATACCGATTGTTTTATTGATTGGTTGAATTTGGCTGCATGACGTCACTTCGGTGGTGTTGTGTGGTTGTTTTTGGCTGGTTTCGAATTTTGCGCGTGCCTGTTTACTGGTTTTTCCTGGTGGTGGGTGCGTGTCTGTAATGCATTTACGGAGAGTTTGATCCTGGCTCAGGATGAACGCTGGCGGCGTGCTTAACACATGCAAGTCGAACGATGATCCCAGCTTGCTGGGGGATTAGTGGCGAACGGGTGAGTAACACGTGAGTAACCTGCCCTTGACTCTGGGATAAGCCTGGGAAACCGGGTCTAATACTGGATATGACCTTCTGGCGCATGCCATGTTGGTGGAAAGCTTTATTGCGGTTTTGGATGGACTCGCGGCCTATCAGCTTGTTGGTGGGGTAATGGCCTACCAAGGCGACGACGGGTAGCCGGCCTGAGAGGGTGGACGGCCACACTGGGACTGAGACACGGCCCAGACTCCTACGGGAGGCAGCAGTGGGGAATATTGCACAATGGGCGCAAGCCTGATGCAGCGACGCCGCGTGGGGGATGAAGGCCTTCGGGTTGTAAACCTCTTTCAGTAGGGAAGAAGCGAAAGTGACGGTACCTGCAGAAGAAGCGCCGGCTAACTACGTGCCAGCAGCCGCGGTAATACGTAGGGCGCAAGCGTTATCCGGAATTATTGGGCGTAAAGAGCTCGTAGGCGGTTTGTCGCGTCTGCCGTGAAAGTCCGGGGCTTAACTCCGGATCTGCGGTGGGTACGGGCAGACTAGAGTGATGTAGGGGAGACTGGAATTCCTGGTGTAGCGGTGAAATGCGCAGATATCAGGAGGAACACCGATGGCGAAGGCAGGTCTCTGGGCATTAACTGACGCTGAGGAGCGAAAGCATGGGGAGCGAACAGGATTAGATACCCTGGTAGTCCATGCCGTAAACGTTGGGCACTAGGTGTGGGGGACATTCCACGTTTTCCGCGCCGTAGCTAACGCATTAAGTGCCCCGCCTGGGGAGTACGGCCGCAAGGCTAAAACTCAAAGGAATTGACGGGGGCCCGCACAAGCGGCGGAGCATGCGGATTAATTCGATGCAACGCGAAGAACCTTACCAAGGCTTGACATGAACTGGAACAGCGCAGAGATGTGTTGGCCGCTTGCGGCCGGTTTACAGGTGGTGCATGGTTGTCGTCAGCTCGTGTCGTGAGATGTTGGGTTAAGTCCCGCAACGAGCGCAACCCTCGTTCTATGTTGCCAGCGCGTTATGGCGGGGACTCATAGGAGACTGCCGGGGTCAACTCGGAGGAAGGTGGGGACGACGTCAAATCATCATGCCCCTTATGTCTTGGGCTTCACGCATGCTACAATGGCCGGTACAAAGGGTTGCGATACTGTGAGGTGGAGCTAATCCCAAAAAGCCGGTCTCAGTTCGGATTGAGGTCTGCAACTCGACCTCATGAAGTCGGAGTCGCTAGTAATCGCAGATCAGCAACGCTGCGGTGAATACGTTCCCGGGCCTTGTACACACCGCCCGTCAAGTCACGAAAGTTGGTAACACCCGAAGCCGGTGGCCTAACCCCCTTGTGGGGAGGGAGCTGTCGAAGGTGGGACCGGCGATTGGGACTAAGTCGTAACAAGGTAGCCGTACCGGAAGGTGCGGCTGGATCACCTCCTTTCTAAGGAGCACCTCGAACCGTTTCCTGTTGGCCCTGTGTGGTTGGTGGGGGGTTCGTAGGAGTATGGCCTATTGCGCGGGCGTTTGTTCCGCGGTGGGCTGCTCAAGGGTGGAATATCAATGAATAGGTGCCTGGTGGCGCTGGCTGGTAGCAGAGTACGGTCATCCTTTCGGGGGTGGTGTGGAAATGGTGGTGGTTGGTGGTGATCGGGTTTATCGTATGGCACACTGTTGGGTCCTGAAATAACAGGGCCCTGATTTTCGTGCACGGTTCACATGTTTGGTTCTTTTCCCTTGCTGTTTGGTGGGGGTGGGGCGGGTGTGTGGGTGGTGTGGGTTGGTTGGGGTACTGGGGTTTCTGGTTTTTCCCTGCCATGGCAGCGGGATCCTCTTTTGGGGGGTTGTCTGTTGGTGGTGTGGGGTTGTTGGTTGAGAACTGCATAGTGGACGAGAGCATCTTAAAAATAAGAAGCAATTTCAAAAAATCTTGGTTTCAGACTTTATGTTTGTTTCCATGGTTTTCTCGATATGTTTTTTGATCTTTTGTGGTCAAGTTTTTAAGGGCACACGGTGGATGCCTTGGCATCAAGAGCCGAAGAAGGACGTGGGAATCTGCGATAAGCCTGGGGGAGTCGATAACCGGACTGTGAGCCCAGGATTTCCGAATGGGGAAACCCCGCCTGGCCAGCGATGGACCGGGTGACCCGCATCTGAACACATAGGGTGCGTGGAGGGAACGTGGGGAAGTGAAACATCTCAGTACCCACAGGAAGAGAAAACAATAGTGATTCCGTTAGTAGTGGCGAGCGAACGCGGATGAGGCTAAACCAGTGGTGTGTGATAGCCGGCGGGCGTTGCATCACTGGGGTTGCGGGACTTTCCGTTCTGATTCTGCCGGATCAGTGAAATGAGTGCAGGCGTATAGGTGAACGGTCTTGAAAGGCCGGCCGGAGAGGGTGTAAGTCCCGTAACCGTAATGCGTGCTGCCGTTTGGAGAGTATCCCAAGTAGTACGGGGCCCGAGAAATCCCGTGCGAATCTGCCAGGACCACCTGGTAAGCCTAAATACTCCTTGATGACCGATAGCGGACAAGTACCGTGAGGGAAAGGTGAAAAGTACCCCGGGAGGGGAGTGAAACAGTACCTGAAACCGTGTGCCTACAATCCGTCAGAGCGTTGCCATCCTTTTGGGGGTGGTGGTGTGATGGCGTGCCTTTTGAAGAATGAGCCTGCGAGTTAGTGTTACGTCGCGAGGTTAACCCGTGTGGGGAAGCCGTAGCGAAAGCGAGTCTGAATAGGGCGAGTGAGTGGCGTGATCTAGACCCGAAGCGAAGTGATCTACCCATGGCCAGGTTGAAGCGACGGTAAGACGTCGTGGAGGACCGAACCCACTTCAGTTGAAAATGGAGGGGATGAGCTGTGGGTAGGGGTGAAAGGCCAATCAAACTTCGTGATAGCTGGTTCTCCCCGAAATGCATTTAGGTGCAGCGTTGTGTGTTTCTTACCGGAGGTAGAGCTACTGGATGGCTAATGGGCCCTACAAGGTTACTGACGTCAGCCAAACTCCGAATGCCGGTAAGTGAGAGCGCAGCAGTGAGACTGTGGGGGATAAGCTTCATAGTCGAGAGGGAAACAGCCCAGACCACCAACTAAGGCCCCTAAGCGTGTGCTAAGTGGGAAAGGATGTGGAGTTGCGAAGACAACCAGGAGGTTGGCTTAGAAGCAGCCATCCTTGAAAGAGTGCGTAATAGCTCACTGGTCAAGTGATTCCGCGCCGACAATGTAGCGGGGCTCAAGTACACCGCCGAAGTTGTGGATTTCAGATGATAGCTAAGCCGGAGACTTGTTCTCCTGAGTTCAGGCGTCTGGAGTGGTAGGGGAGCGTCGTGTGGGCGGTGAAGTCGCGGTGTAAACCAGCGGTGGAGCCTACACGAGTGAGAATGCAGGCATGAGTAGCGAAAGACGGGTGAGAAACCCGTCCGCCGAATGATCAAGGGTTCCAGGGTCAAGCTAATCTGCCCTGGGTAAGTCGGGACCTAAGGCGAGGCCGACAGGCGTAGTCGATGGACAACGGGTTGATATTCCCGTACCGGCGAAAAACCGCCCATACTGAGCAGGGGATACTAACCGCCCAATACCTGACCGTCCACCCTTTGGGGTGACACGGTTTTTGGTGGAGCGCGGGACCTGATCCTGGGAGGTAAGCGTATTAACAGGTGTGACGCAGGAAGGTAGCCGGGCCGGGCGATGGTTGCCCCGGTCTAAGGATGTAGGAGGGACCATAGGCAAATCCGTGGTCCTGGTTTTGATACCGTCTCTGAGACCCGATGGGCCCCGTTATGCGGGGATCCGGTGATCCTATGCTGCCTAGAAAAGCATCGGCGCGAGGTTTTAGCCGCCCGTACCCCAAACCGACACAGGTGATCAGGTAGAGAATACTAAGGCGATCGAGAGAATTATGGTTAAGGAACTCGGCAAAATGCCCCCGTAACTTCGGGAGAAGGGGGGCCTCACCCGTGACCGACACTTGCTGTTGTGAGCGTTGTGGGGCCGCAGAGACCAGGGGGAAGCGACTGTTTACTAAAAACACAGGTCCGTGCGAAGTCGCAAGACGATGTATACGGACTGACTCCTGCCCGGTGCTGGAAGGTTAAGAGGACCGGTTAGTGCCCTTCGGGGTGCGAAGCTGGGAATTTAAGCCCCAGTAAACGGCGGTGGTAACTATAACCATCCTAAGGTAGCGAAATTCCTTGTCGGGTAAGTTCCGACCTGCACGAATGGAGTAACGACTTCCCCGCTGTCTCAACCATAAGCTCGGCGAAATTGCACTACGAGTAAAGATGCTCGTTACGCGCAGCAGGACGGAAAGACCCCGAGACCTTCACTATAGTTTGGTATTGGTGTTCGGTGTGGCTTGTGTAGGATAGGTGGGAGACTGTGAACCCTGGACGCTAGTTCAGGGGGAGTCATCGTTGAAATACCACTCTGGTCATACTGGATATCTAACTTCGGCCCGTAATCCGGGTCAGGGACAGTGCCTGATGGGTAGTTTAACTGGGGCGGTTGCCTCCTAAAAAGTAACGGAGGCGCCCAAAGGTTCCCTCAGCCTGGTTGGCAATCAGGTGTCGAGTGTAAGTGCACAAGGGAGCTTGACTGTGAGAGAGACATCTCAAGCAGGGACGAAAGTCGGGACTAGTGATCCGGCGGTACATTGTGGAATGGCCGTCGCTCAACGGATAAAAGGTACCTCGGGGATAACAGGCTGATCTTGCCCAAGAGTCCATATCGACGGCATGGTTTGGCACCTCGATGTCGGCTCGTCGCATCCTGGGGCTGGAGTAGGTCCCAAGGGTTGGGCTGTTCGCCCATTAAAGCGGTACGCGAGCTGGGTTTAGAACGTCGTGAGACAGTTCGGTCCCTATCCGCTGCGCGCGCAGGAAATTTGAGAAGGGCTGTCCTTAGTACGAGAGGACCGGGACGGACGAACCTCTGGTGTGTCAGTTGTACTGCCAAGTGCACCGCTGATTAGCTACGTTCGGATGGGATAACCGCTGAAAGCATCTAAGCGGGAAGCCTGCTTCGAGATGAGATTTCCATACACATTTGTGTGAGAGGCCCCCAGCCAGACCACTGGGTTGATAGGCCGGACGTGGAAGCAAGGACTAACGACTTGTGAAGCTGACCGGTACTAATAAGCCGATAACTTACACCACACACACCACCCGTGAACGGCATCAAAAGACGTTCACACCCAGGGATGGTGTAAAGATATGCTGCTTTCGTCCACTATGCGGTTCCCAACCAACAACGGAACCAAAAAATAACACAACACAATACAGGTATAATCTGTTCAAGTTGTAACCAC
>NZ_BAAAIJ010000007.1:0-135221 GCF_039526005.1 Arthrobacter flavus
GTATCCTATTGAGAAGCGCCGCTAGAACAGCCGCCTGAACATCTCCTCAGCAGCGGAAATCACCACGAACCGCGAAGAGCCCGATTGGTCGGCCCAGTGGGTGGTGCCAATGCCTGCATCGGTACCCGCGGACAAACTCATCACGCCGCGGTCCTGGACCACGTTGGTCGCAGCTAGGTGACCGAGAGTTCCCTACAACACCCGCCGGCTATCAGGCTTTTAGGTGCCTGGCTATCCCGACATGGTCAGCTCGAGCGCTTCGGGATAGAAGGCACAGGCAACTATGGTGCTGGGATCGCCCGGTACCTGAAAGACATCAGGATGACAGTAGTGGAAGTCAATCGGCCTGATCGCTCAGCGCGATGGGCAGGCGGCTCGAGGGCTTGATTTGAAAGTGCGGGGTTTATGCGGCGTGGCTAACCGTTAGAAAAGAAAAAACCCCCGGATAATCCGGGGGTTTTAGCTGGTGGCTCCGACCGGCGTCGATCCGGTGACCTTTCGATTTTCAGTCGAAGACAATCGGCCCAGAACAGGCCAGATAGACCTCAAGTCGTTGGATTTACAGGGTTTTTAGGGCATTCAGCATCACGCAACATCACGCTGTTTACCGTGATGTGTGGGCAGAGTGTGGGCACGGGCGCTTACTGGTCCAGAGCCGGAAGAGAGCTCTTTTTGAGGTTGTCCTGCGCTTGCTTGTGCTTGCGTTCGATCTTAGTTATGTCCTCTTCAGCAGGAAGATCCTCTGGGGTGATCCCTCTTTGACCCAACATGTCGCGCACCGTGGTGCTGTTGTTGACATGCTCCTTGGTTACCGCCGATTCTCCCTGAAGGCTTTCACGGTCGATGTTGTACTTGGACATCTCGTTGATGAGGGTCTTGGCGGAAAGAGTTAGGGACGGGAGGAAGTCGCCAAGCGGGCGAGACTTTGATATCCCATACCTAGTCTTCATCTGTTGGGTCGTCTGTCCTCCAAAGAATGCCCGGTCGCCTTTTGACCGAATTATTCCGAACGCTTCCCCCTTGATGCCATGGCCAGCGAAGACGTCAGACAGTGCCTTTTCCGATAGTCGGAGTTGCTCGCGATATTCCAGACGCTCTACGGTCCGAATATGGTCTTCAATCAGTTCCATTTTTCGGGTTTGAACTGCAAAGTAGGCTTGGGCGACTGCCACCTGGGTTTTTTTGGAGTCACCATTTTGGGCAACTAGGTAGCTTGCAAAGCGACTCAACATGATGTCTTCAATCGGCCTGGACGCGCCGGAACCGATCGCAACCATTTTCGTCGCTTGACGAAAATGGTTGTCTTCTGGTAGGCCAGCAAGCCGACAAGATTCCTGGGCCTTCTCTACAACTTTGGCGAAACTTTCCCAATTGGTGTACCCCAAGGCGGGCATAAGATCCCGGGCAAACCAGAACTCATATTCGGTCTCTTCGTCTGATCTGCGGATTGAATCAAGATCATCGGAGACTGTTGATAGTTCTGATGCTTCCAAGGTTTCCCCCAAGGTTTGGATGTGACTTACCTCAAATCAGCATAAGGCCTGGGGCGTACACTATGAGATCTGCCACACTCCAGTCTGGCCACACAGAAGCTCAGATTTTCCGTGTGTGAAACCCTAGACCATGGGGAAAGATGGCCTCCCGGGGGTGAGGAAGTCCCGGGTGGAGATCATAAGAAAACAGTATCGGGCGATCCGGACGAAAGGATGTATCCATGGCATTGGGCATGCGCTTGCTTAGCAGACTGTCGGACAAGGGCACGCCCGCTCAGACAGACGCCGACAAGCAAAGAGCGAATAATCTCCTAATGTATGAAGCCCTGCTCTTGCGCGAGGTCGAGAAGGACAGCCTCCTCTGGCAAGCACCGTCTCTTGCGCTCACAGCACAAGCTTTCCTACTCACCATCGCATTGGGCCAAAACGTCGAGCCGGCGGCTGTGCTCATATCCGCATCGCTCGGTCTGATCATCGCTCTTCTATCAATGCAGCTCATGGCGAGACACCGGCTGCTCACGCATTTGGATCGGACCCTCATGCACTATCTCGAAGACCAACTAGGCATTCATCACCTCAGTAACCGGGCGTACTTTTACCAGAACGGCCTCCTAGACAAGAAATCCGCCGAACCAAGACACGAAGACGGGGAGTATCGGATACCGATCTGGCTCAACGGGCACGAAGCGCCCAAACGAGTCAATTGGTTCTCTGCGCAGAAAAGCTTCTATATCTGGTTCTGGGGTCTTGCCAGCTTCGGCCTAGTCAATCTCGGAATCATAATCAGCGAAGGCCTCCAGCTGTTCGCTTGAGGCTGTCCGTTGCGCACTCTGTCAACGCTAGGGGCTCAGGTTCCCTGCATATGTATCCCGAGGTGGGACGACAAATGAAGCTTTTGGTGGAGGTCCCGGTGATGGTCATCATGAAAGAGCGGTCCCGAAACTCTAAAGAGATCCGGGACCACTTATGCCGTGCCGCCGTGACCGTGAGTGGACGAAAGGCATACCTTTCAAATTATGCCCCGGCCCATTTCCGGCGGCTGGCGCTGACGGATCACTGCGCAACGAAGGAACGCTAACCGCCATACTTCGGCACTTGCACTGTTGCAGCCCGCCATGAGCTTCACGCCAAATCATGAATCTAGGGTGAGCTACGTGTGGGGTGATTTGGGCTGGCTGTCGAGAGCTGCCCGGCCCTCAACAGTGTCTGGAACCGCAATCAACCAAGCAACATCCCCGCGAACGTAAGGCATCTGGGGAGCGCTCCCCCAAAGGCGGCATATGACCCTACTTGCCCACGGACGCCACACATCGGCGTTAGCTAACCACTCCGACTGATTCTCCATATACAAGACCACGAGTTCTTCCCTACGCTCGACCTTCACAGGTCCCCCTGATTCCAAGGTCGGGACGGCAACCGGGGCATCGTCTGGATTAGTTCATCAAAGCCCGCCGGCATGTGCTTTTCTGCCCAGTCTCTTGCCGCTGACCACCAGCTATCCCATCGCTCCCACGGCTCGACTCCCGGCCAATCATCAGGGTGAAAGGTGAGAGCCCAGTCTGGAATGTTCCCGTCCCACGGCTTCCCGTCGTCCAGGAGCACAACCTTCTGCCGGCGCTTCACCGGATGGCCGATACGGAACGGATGCTCACGCGCTTCTGCGGCGTCCTGGTGGCCTCCTGGTCATCCTCGAATGGAATGCGCAAGGAAGCAACAAGCTTGGCTAGGGTCACGCGCTGCTGGCGGGCCTCCACCAGGGCGGGATGCGCCCGGACGCCTTGCGGGCTGACGTTGGTCACGCCTTCGTCCCTCACTATCCGCTCCAGCTCATCCAAAGCGTCCAATGTGCGTGCGGCTTCGAGCAGAATTGATAGCTCATGCTGGCCTAATTCGTAATCATCTGTGACAGATCGCCACAATTTGCGGCCTCCAGTCTTCAGCCCAGACGGGGTTTTGTGCTCCATTACGTGGTCCTTTCGGGGAAGTCGTGTTGTGGGAGGGGTGGAATAGGCCGATTCATCCAGAACGGCGGAGATGTCTAGCTGTACCGGGGGGAGCGGAAAAGAGGGTGAGGGTCAGGGCGTCCCCCGCCCGTGGGGTACTTCGTGGGCCGGTCGTGGTGACCGGCCCACGGTTACTGGTTAGCTGGCGTTGGCTTGTGCGAAGTTGTGGGCGAGGTTGTCCAGTGCTCCCTTGTTGCCCGCGATCCGGGCCGCTTGTCCGCCGTGTCCCCACTTCTCGGCCTCCAGGGCTGCGGCGTGTTCGCTGTCAGTCTGGCGTTGGAGGCTGGCGAACCGGGATTCGACTTCTTCGGGGTCTGCGGCGAGGTCGAGCGAGACGCCCATTACTACCAAGTCCCACGCGGCCGGGTCTGCGCCGTGGAGCTGGTTCTCGGTCCACTGTCGGAGGGTTGGTGTGGCGGCTTGGACGGTCTTTGCGTAGGGGTTCCGGGAGCCGTTGTTGAGCATGTAGTGGATGATGCCCCATACAGAAATTACCTTGGCGATCCTTTTGGAGGCTTCGAGGACTTCGAGGGCTGCCTTGCCCACGTTGAGGGGCATGTTGGCTGGGGCGAGACTGTCCAGGGGGACGGGGCCGATGGTGTCGATGTGCTTTTTGAGGGTCGCGGCGTCGGTGGCGAACATCTCGGCCAGTTGGTCGAGGATGGCGGGCACGGCGTCGCGGAACGCTTCGAGGGCAGCCTGATCCCGTTTGGCTTCGAGAGCTTCGTCAACGCTGTGAAGATTGGCGACGTAGGCGCGTGTGACGAGTGCCTGCACGGTCTTGTCCTGGCCGGGGTCTTTGCCGGCTTCGAGTGCCTTGGTTACGGCGTCGGTAATTTCGTCAGGGTCGGGGGCAGTGATGGATAGCGGCTGCGGGGTGCTGGCGGCGTCGACGGGAAGGGTGATGTTCAGGTGCCGGGCTTCTTGGCGTACGAGCATTATAGCAGCGGCTTGGTTGGAGGTGAGTTTATTCTGCATGATGTGTTGCCTTTCGGTCAGGGGTTGCTTGTGGTTGCGGGGGGCTTCGGGAGCGTCGGTCACTGCTCGAACAACTCCCGGGTGAAAGCGCGGAGCGGGCTTTCCATAACCTTGTCGGGTGTGCGCTCCTGACCGGTGATTATGGGGCCGGAAACGGGCTCCTGCGGGACTGCCGGCGCTTGTTCGGGCTCCGGCTCATCACCGCGGAAAAGTGCTCTGACAAAGGCCTTATCGGTGTCGGTTATTTCGTCCATAATTGCTATTCCTTTTCTTCGGTGGCGGGAGTTTCGAACCAGCTAGTCCAGCGTCGGAAGTGCGCGATGACCTGCCCTTTGCGGGTGATCTTGAGTACTGGCCCTGTCTGGCTGACTTCTTCGGGCTTGGCATCGAACTGGTGTGTTCCATCGGGGGTGATGATCGTGATTGGCATGGGTGTTATTCCTGTTCTGCTGTGGTGCTGGGTAGGGGCTGTTCGGGGTTGCCGGCGGCGTCAGTGAGGTCGTGGAGCCTGTCAGCGAGAGCGCGGGCCTCATTGGGTGTCAGGTGAGCTTTGACGCTGCCGCCGTGCATAAGTGCGACGCCGGGCGTCTGGTTGCCGTCGCGGTCGCGCCATGTCCAGGGACGGGCTTTGATGTACGGGCGAGTCATTTGCTCTCCTGCATGGGTGGGGGTGTCTTGGTCGAGGGTGACTGCGGGGGCTCATATGCGGCTCTGAGCGTCGATAGTTGGGCTTCTGCGACGAGTGCCCGGGCCATCCATTCGCGGGCCTCGTGGTGGGCCTTCTGCGCTTTGTCGCGGAACGTGTCAGCCAGTTCGATGTACTGATCCTTTGAGAGCTTCATGCTCGCGACAGATGGTTCGGTGTGGGGCATTTTGAGTGTTCCTAACTGGGGAGGGTGTCACTAGGAAGTTAGGAAGTTCAGGAACTCTAGGAAGTCCAAAAGAAGTGTTCCTAGACTCCCTAGAGTTACTAACTTCCTGATATATAGGGCGAGGGTTAGGAAGTCTTAGATTTGGTGAGAGTGAACATCCATTTCCCGCCCCTGGTTGCTGGCGCTGATTCCCCGGTGGCTCGCATCGCTTCCTCGATCGCGGTCTTCCCATACCCGGCTTTCCTCAGATGAACCTTCAAGTCATTGCTCGGAACCGGTTCCGTTTCGCCGTCCATGTACTCTCTGATCGCGTCTTCGGCCTGATCGGTCTTGGACGGTTTCCTGTCAGCTTCCTGCTCTTCCCGCTTCCACTCAGAGAGCAACTGGCCGATAGTCATCAGCGCATCTTGAGGATTAGCGAGGAGCGCAGTGGTGCCGGGGTCATCGTCGGTTTGCGTCCGAACCTGTTCGATCTGGACGTTGAACTTCACCGCGTCGACAATTCCGGTGGTGTTCGCTTTGTCCGGTCCAACCCATAGGTGTTGCCGGTCGCCATCTTCGAGTGGTGGGCGGGCCGCGAAGAGGACCATGCGGGCCTTTTGCCGGAGTGCTGCTGTGCCGCCCATAAGGTCGCGGGTAGATACGGTATCCATCCGGTTGGTGTGGGTCACCAGGAGGACAGCGAGGTCGTGCTTGGACGCGAGCTCCTTCCAGGGGTGGAGTGCCGCCCTGGCTTGCTGGGTGTCCCTGATATTGAGGTTCCCGGCGACGGTATCGAGCCACGCATCCACCACCAGCAGCGCGGGGGTGTCGTCCAAGTCGTCCAGTAGGGCGTCGAGTAGGAGCATGTCCCCGGTTTTGCCGCCGGTGAAGATCGGCGTGCCGGAGCCGTCATCCTCGGCGCAGAAGAAATGTACCCGGTTCAGGTCTGCCCCTGCTGTGCGTAGGCGTGCTTCCACTTCGGCGGCTGAGTCCTCGGTGACGATGATGACCACATCGGCGGGTTTACGTTTCGCCCAGTTGAACATCGGGAACGCTCGCCCGGTGGTTACGAGCATCGCCATAAGGACCCATAGCAAGGATTTACCGATACCTTCTGCTCCTACCAGGACAGTCAACTCCCGGCGCGGTAGCCATCCCCTACCAAGCCATTTAGTGGGCGGCGGTAGCCGTAGATCCGTGGTGCGGCGGAGCTTTAAGCCTCTGCCCGGACCCTTAGAATTTGAGTTTCCGGTCGTGGCTTCAATCTCCTCGACCACTGCTGCAAACTCTGCCGGGATGCTGGCGAGAAAGCCTCCCGGTTCCGGGCTCCATTCGTGCTCTTCCAGTGGTGCAGCCCAAGCGGGCTGGGTGTTAGACATTAGGCGGCCTCCGCGAGGTGAAGGCCGTCCCAATGGACTGGGCCTCCGAAGTAGATCGTGTGGTGGGCTGCTGCTGCTGCCCGGTGGTGTCGTGCGTCGATGCCGGCAATGCAGAAGCGGATGGTGGACCGGATGAAGTCGTCAAGGTCGCTAACATCGGCGAGGAAATCATCACCGAATGGTTCAGGGTCGACGGTCAGCATGGAACCTCCAAGTACTCCTGCTGAGCGGCAACAGCAATGGCGCAGGTATCCCAGGCTTCGTGTGCAAGGTGCCGGTCCGTCGCTGCGCGTTCCATCAACCACATTGCGGCGGGAAGGTTGCCCTTCTGGTAGGCGCGGACAGCCTGACGTGCGCTGTCGGCTTCAAGCCTTTCGTGCCGCATCGCGACATTCGCGAGGGTCTCGTGCCGGCTCTTTCCTGCAGGTGTTTGGGAAGCCGTATGATTAGCGGTAGACATGGGTTGTGCTCCGTTTCTTACTTAGCCGTTTGAACGGGTGCCGGTGACGGTCTGGACTGACTTCTTGGCGGGAGTGTCCAGACCGTTTTCTTTTGCCCTGCAAACCGGGCCTAAATGGTGATGCAGACTCTTCGGATTCCAGAGCGGTGCCTTACAACGGGTGCAGCGTGTAGTGAGAACCAGTCCCACGGAATCGGCGTAACGCTGCATCTCAGCTATCACCGCTGCTGTTGGGGCGGCGATCATGCGGTCTGCTCTGCGTCGCCCTGGGAAGCGCGAGCAACAGCAATCAGATCGGCGGCGAACTCGAAAGCGTCAACAGGTGACAAGTTCGCGTAGGTTGGGGCCGTGTGATCTGCCATCCACACCTCGATGGAGTGGGAGCTGGTAGTCGAGTTCCACACTGGGGTGATAATCCAACCGCGATTCACGCGTTCCGGCCCGATCCAACGATCATCGGATTCTTCCGCGAGGGTGTAACCGGTCGGCGGCATCGGAAATGGGCCGAGATCCCGCTCCAGCTCTTCAAACAGTTCTGAGGACTTCATGCCCCTCTGGTCAGCCAGATTGCCGAATTCCCGAACGGTGGCAGGCCAGTTGGTAGTCTTAGTCATTGGAATCATCCTTTTCGTGGTGGTCGTTGTGGCATCAGTGCTGGCGTTCTGATTCATGCGGGCACTCTCCTGTTTTCAATGTTGTGGATTGCCTGGCGGGCGGTCGGGTCGTTGTGGGTAAAGATCCGCTCCAACGTCTCGTCGTTCATCCGTGCTTGGCGCTTACATAGTTGGTGGGCCATCCGCTGCGCTTTGGAGCGGCTGATCTGGCGACCATGCTCAGCGGCGTAACTGACAATGAACTTCTCGAAACCGGTAGTCGTCATCATTTCGGGCATCGCAAATTTGGCCTCTCTTCGTCAGTGGCGAACCTCTGAGCGGATGGTGCGGGTGGGGTGGTGATTACGCTGGGATTGATTGAGTCCCGGTCTGTTGCCGCGTCTGGGCATTCAACCAGGCATCCACATCGCTGCGACGATAGCGAACCGCTTTACCGCCGATCTTGATGAACTTCGGGCCAGTGCCCATGTATCGCATCTGAGCAAGTGCTCCGGTGGTGGTCCCCCACTCGCTAGCAAGAACTTCCGCTTTGACTAGCTCTTGATCCATTTCGTGACTTCCATTCTTCGACGGTTGACCTTCATGTTTTGAAGGTGTGCGATCATCATAATCATGTAAATCACACTACGTCAAACTTTGAAGGTGCACCTTCATCTTTTGTATGCCAGACTGGATGCATGGCTGGACAAAAAATGAAACTAGGGCCGACAGGCCAAACCGTTGCCGCGAACATAACGCGAGTCCGAGAACTCCGCGCCCTCAATTACACAGAGCTCTCTCGAAAACTGACCGAATCGGGTCGGGCAATCTCGCCGTTGGCAATTCGTCACATAGAGGAGGGCACTCGCCGCGTCGACGTTGACGACTTGATCGTGCTCGCCAGCGCCTTAGATGTGCCGCCAATCATCCTTCTCTCCCCAAATGTTGACCTACCTGACGCGAAAGTTGAAGCAACAGGGCTGGGGACTCTTACTGCCACGAGACTTTGGGACTGGCTCCGCGCCGAAAAGAAGCTCACAGAAGAGGAAACATTTAAAGATTGGCTCGACGCCCAGAGGGCTGCGCCCCAGTGGCGACTCAACCAAATTTACGAGGGTGCCTCGAAGATCATTGAGATAAATCGTGCCGAGCTAGACGCAAGGGAAGGTGACAGCAGTAAGTTGGACCGAATCCTTTCGGAGCATAGGAAAATTGATGGCAACGATTGAGTCCTACCAAACGAAGGCCGGGAAACGTTACCGCGTGCGATACAGGACTCCTGAGAGGACGCAAACCGATAAGCGCGGGTTCAAAACGAAGCGTGACGCGGAGAACTTCGCTTCATCTGTTGAGGTATCGAAGCTTCGGGGTGAATGGGTTGATCCAACTAAATCGCGGGTAACCGTCACTGAGTGGGCAGAACAATGGTTTGCGGCTCAAGTACACCTGAAACCAACAACCTTGTCCGGTTACCGCCTGGGCCTTGATAAGCACGTCTTGCCGCGTTGGGGGTCAACCAGGATCACGGCAATCACTCATGGCGCAATTCAGACTTGGGTGAATGAACTGTCGATGAAGTTGGCTCCGTCTACAGTTCGCCAGACTCATTTAGTACTATCCGGTGTGTTGAAGTTCGCTGTGCTTGATGGGCGTCTGAATAAGAATCCGTCCGACGATATACGACTGCCCCGCATAGTCCAGAAAGATCACGGGTATCTCGATCACGGGCAGGTCGCTAATCTTGCGTCTGCTGTTGGTGACTACGGCGATGTGGTGCTGTTCCTCGCGTATACCGGCCTACGGTGGGGTGAGATGGCGGGACTGAAGGTTGGCCGGCTGGACATGTTGAGGCGGCGTGTAGCTGTTGTTGAGGCAGTCTCAGAGCCACGCGGGACTATCGTCTGGGGTACTCCAAAGAATCACGAAGGCCGGTCGGTGCCGTTCCCTGAGTTTCTTAGCGAGATCCTGGCGAAGCGCTGCGAGAACAAGAAAAGGGAAGACCTGGTGTTCACTTCCTCTGAAGCGTCAGTTTTGCGTGGTGGAAATTTCAGGCGGCGACACTTCGACGCGGCGGTGAGGAGCCTCATGGAGTCGGACCCTGACTTCCCGAAGATCAGCCCTCACGATCTGCGCCATACGGCGGCTTCACTTGCCGTTAGTGCTGGTGCGAATGTGAAAGCTGTTCAGCGGATGCTCGGGCACAAGTCCGCTGCGATGACCTTGGATGTGTACGCTGACCTGTTCGACGACGATTTGGATGCAGTCGCGGTCATGCTCAATCACGGTGCTGCATCTGCGAATGTGGGCAAAATGTGGGCAGAAAGCCAGAACGGGTTAAATAGCGAAGCCCCTAGGTTGAGGGAAATCCCTGCAATCTAGGGGCTAACTGCTGGTGGCTCCGACCGGCGTCGATCCGGTGACCTTTCGATTTTCAGTCGAACGCTCTACCAACTGAGCTACAGAGCCGTGCAACTATCCTACGACAGTCACCGCGGTCAACCAGTCGAAACTGATGAACCTGAGCGACCCTGACGGGACTTGAACCCGCGACCTCCGCCGTGACAGGGCGGCGCGCTAACCAACTGCGCTACAGGGCCTTGCTTTTTTGCAAGAGCTTCAGCCTACCAGCATCTCTGCCGCTTCTTGACCGCTTCGAAGTGCTCCGAAACCGGCCTGCTCTTACGTACCCCCAACGGGATTCGAACCCGTGCCGCCGCCGTGAAAGGGCGGTGTCCTAGGCCGCTAGACGATGGGGGCCAGGACCACACGAGGCAAGAATTTTCCCCTGCTGTGGACCTATAAAACTATAGGGCCTGTTTCGCTATTCCACAAAACGGACCCGTCGATGGGCCTGCCACGACGGTACAGTCGGTGGTGTGCCCATCGAAATGACCCTTGCAGACTTCGAGTCAGCCGTGGATGACGCGATCGACCAGATCCCCGAAGATTTGATGCGCACCATGAACAACGTCGCCATCTTTGTGCGTGAAGAGTACGAGCCGGGCCCCGGAGAGGATCCCGACACCGAGCTCCTCGGGCTCTACGAAGGCACCCCGCTGACCGAACGGGACTCCTGGTGGGACGCGGGATCCCTGCCAGACAGCATCAGCATCTTCCGGCAGCCGCTGCTCCGCCACTGCGACAGCCGTGAGGAACTCATTGACGAGATCCTGATCACGGTCATCCATGAGGTGGCCCATCACTTCGGGATTGACGACGCGCGGTTGCACGAGCTCGGTTGGGGATAGTCCTGCTCGCACATTCTCGGCCCGACAGCGGATACTTGGTGCTATGAACGCGCACGATCACGGGTTGCCCCAGGGCACGGCGACCGGCAAGCATCGCCGGAAACTGGTGATCGTCGTCGCAATCACCCTGACAATGGTGCTGGTTCAGATTGTGGGGGCCCTTTGGTCCGGGTCACTCGCCCTGCTCGCCGATGCCGGGCACATGCTGTCCGATGCGACCGGCGTGTCAATTGCCCTCCTCGCCTCCTGGATAGCCACCCGCCCCGCCACCCGGCGAAGCACCTACGGGTACCAGCGGGCGGAGGTCCTGGCGGCGCTGGCGAACGCGATCATTCTGGCGGTGATCGCCGTCGTGATCCTGATCGAAGCATTACGACGTTTCAACACGAGCCCCGACATCCGTTCGGACATCATGATCATCACAGCCGTGGTGGGAGCCGTCGCCAACCTCGCTTGCCTCCTCATTCTCCGCGGCGGACAAGCCGAAAGCCTCAACCTCCGCGGCGCGTACCTCGAGGTGCTGGGCGACCTGCTGGGATCCGTGGCGGTCATCGTTGCCGCCGTCGTAATCGCAACGACCGGCTATCTTCCCGCCGACGCTTTCGCGTCGATAGCCATCGCGCTGATGATCCTGCCGAGGGCCCGGAGCCTCCTCAGGGATGTCATCAACGTACTGCTCGAATCGGCTCCGAAGGGCGTGGACTCGGAGATGATTCGCAGTCACATCCTTGGGGTGCACGGCGTCGTCGATGTCCATGACATTCACGCGTGGACCATCACCTCCGGTGTGCCGGTGTTTTCAGCGCACGTGGTGGTAGACGAAGCCACCCTCAACGCGGACGGCATGGACAGAGTGCTCGATCGGCTGACCCACTGCCTCCGTCACCATTTCGATACCCAGCATTGCACCTTCCAGATCGAGCCTGCGGAGCACGCCATTCACGAAAGCCACCAGCACGCGTGAGTTTCCGGCGATTTCGCGACACACCGAGATCAAACGCCACCAAATGACACTGCTGTTGTTTAGGGTACGTGTGTGACTAATGTTGCTAAAGTGACATGCATCCCATTATTGTCGTGACTGTTGTGTAATACGCCGCGCGGAGATTTGGGGAATAGTGCAGTCATCAGGAAAGCGGCGCATGCGCTCCTTTAGAGCGGTCGGCGTCCTCGCCACGGCAGTCCTACTCAGTGGTGTTGGCCTGGCCCCTGGAGTGGCCGCTCCCGAGACGAACGCGATCCCCACGGAAGCTGAGATCGCCGACGCTCTGGACAGCACGACGGCGAAAGCCGCGTTGGTGGACGAGATCGAAGGAATCCTCGCCGAGGCCACGGCAAACCTTCAGGATGCGCAGACAACCGCCATGCAGTCTCAGGGTGCCTACATTGATGCACTCGCTGCCCTGGACGAACGACGCGCCACCGCCGTTGCAACCACCGCCCTTGCCGAAGAGGCAGCGCTGACCCACGACGCTGCAGCAGTTGAGGTGGGGCAACTGGCTGGCGACCTGTACCGGTCGGGCGGCGTTACCCCCGGGATGACGATGCTGCTCAGTGGGGAAAACCCTGACGAGATGATGTCCCGGGCCTCCACCATGTATGGCTTGTCGGCCAACCGGGCCACTACCTTCACCAACGCGCAGACCGCTGCCAAGACGTGGGAAGCGCTCCGCCTGGATGCTGCCGCTGCCCGACAGGCGGCAGCAGATGCGGCCGAGACTGCCCAACTGGCTGGAGAAGACAACCAGCGGGCCACAGACGCTGCGGCTCGACTAGTCGAGGAGCGACAGGCCGAGCGCTCCGTTCTGGTTGACCAGCTCGCTTCGCTGCGCAACACCACAGCAGCACTCGAAGAGCAGCGCATCTCGGGAATTGAGGAGCAGCAGCGCGAGGAAGAGCTTGCTCGCATCATCGCAGAGTCCGAGCGTGCAGCAGCCGCCGCGGAGACGCAACGATCCGAAGGATCGGCATTGGCCACCCAACAGGCCGCACCCGCCGCCATTCGGCCACCGGCCCCCACCTCCGAGGCCCCTGCACCCAATCCCGCTCCGCCTGCAGCGGAGCGGCCGAGTCCCTCAGCCCCGGCACCCTCGACACCTGCGCCGTCGACGCCGGCACCAACAACACCCGCGCCCTCCCCATCGCCACCGGCCACGACGTCACCCCGCCCGCCCGCGCCAGCTCCCGCACCGGCACCAGCACCGGCTCCAGCTCCAGCGCCGGCTCCAGCGCCAGCCCCGGCTCCCGCACCAGCCCCGGCTCCCGCACCTGCCCCGCCACCCTCAAACGGTGGCTCGGTGTCGGCTGCGATCAGCTACGCCATGTCCAAGACCGGTTCCCCTCACTTTTACCAGTGGGGCGGGTCGGGACCGCGTGGATTCGACTGCTCGGGACTCGTGCAGCAGGCATTCGCCTCTGCCGGAATCTCCCTGCCACGGGTAGCCACCGCACAGTATGCGGCCAGCTCCAACCATGTCCCGCTGGCCCAGGCTCAGGCCGGTGACCTGGTGTTCTGGGGATCGCCAGGGAATTTCTATCATGTTGGCATCTACATCGGGAACAACAAGGTGGTCAACGCGCTCAACGAGTCGCAGGGAATCCTCGTGACCGATCTGGCGCACATGGGCGGTATGCCGAACCTGTACCCGATGGTCGCAAGGTTCTAGTCTTTGTGCCGGGCCTCACAGCCCGGCACAAAGGAACTGACGGTATGAGAACTAGCTGGTTGGGGCCACCATCGGCCCGAAGTTCTCGCGGTCGATCAACCGTGGATCATTGCCGTCGGGAACAACCAGCACGGGGCCCTTCGCATGATGAAGAACGCCCTGGCTGGTAGAGCCGAGCAGCATTCCAGCGAACCCGCCACGCCCCCGGGTGCCGACCACCAGCAGCTCGGAGGTCCGCGAACTCTCGATCAGCACCTCAACCGGTGGACCGTCGAGCAGCTCCACCGAGATATCAAGGCTCGGGAAGTGGCTCTGCAGCCATTCCTTGCCCGCGGTCAGCGAGATGCGGATGTCGGCATGGAGGGCCTCACGGTCCAACGGCGCGGGAACCCAGGCGAGGGATCCGGTGAAGGGCGGCAATGAGCAGACCACGCGCAGGGGCATCCGCCTGGATACGGCCTGCTCCGCGGCAGCCAGCGACGCCATCCGCGCCTGCTCCGAGCCGTCCACCCCCACCACCACAACCTGCTCCACCTGGTCCGCCGTGGGCCCCGGCTCCCCTTTCCCCTTCGGCGGCTCGACTCCCGCTTCATTCAGCCGACGAGCGGCGCAGAGGGGAATAACGACCGTCGGGCATTTTGCGTGGGCCGGAACCGCGCTGCTGACCGAGCCCAGGAGGCGCCCGACAAAACCTCCCCGACCACGAGACCCCACAACTATCAGTTCGGCTTCTTCTGACAGTTCCAGGAGGACACCCGCAGCATCTCCGGCCTCCACCCGCGGATCAATATCCACGGGAAGCCCCTGAACCCGTTCAATTGCCTGTTTGAGCACCGCCTCCGCACCCTCACGGATGACGGCGTCGTCAATGGTGGCATACCCGGCGTCCATGCTTGAGGCCGCGAACACCGGCACCGTGTAGGCCGTGACAACGCTCAGACGGGTGCCTCGACGCGCCGCTTCATGCGCCGCCCAGACCAGGGCGCACTGGCTCTGATCGGAGCCGTCCACCCCCACCACAATGCCGCTACCGTAGAGACTGTTCACACCATTCTCAGACTGTGCCTTTTCCATGGCCCCGCCTCTCTGCGGTTACAACTATCGGTGCCCGATCAGCGATCCAGGATCGCCGCCAGACTGTTTCAAAGCCTACTCTTCCGCAGAGGACTATTCACCGTGGTCAAAGTTCTATAGGCTTCGAGAAATCGTTACTTGAATGAGCCACAATTTGCTCAGGTGTAACGAATGCGCTTGGTTGACCCGTTCGCAGCCAAGTGTCCGCACAGCCCGGAAGAGGCGCCGGGCTGTGCGGAACCAATCCTTCCCTTTCGGAGGTCTACCCTGTGAGTTCGCCGTCGCCCATAACCGGTGCCTCGCGCTCAGACGCGCCCTGCGGCGCGGAGCTCACCACCACGGTCGTTATTGGATCAGGTCTTTCGGGATTGGCCGTGGCCAGCGAACTCAGCCGTCAGGGTATCGAGTCAATCGTTGTGGAATGCATGGACTCACTGGATACCGGGCAGCTGTCCCGTACGGTGATGACCGACTCGGTGTCCCTCTCGGAACGAACAGAGCTGCTTCGGCTGCTGCGCGGTTATGCGAGCAGCCACTCACTGGACATCCGGCACAGCACGATCGCGGAAAACCTGTGCGTGGTGGGCCATTCGAAGTTATTGCCCGCCCCGGTACTTGGATCCAAGAAATGGGCGGTCCAAACCGGAAATGGCGTGCTCCTGGCCGACCATGTGGTGGTGACCAAATACCCGCAGAACCAGTTGCGGCGGTTCCTGCTGTCGCTTGGTCTGGCAGTTGGCAATGATCTCAAGGCCGCAGCACGGGCGATTGGCCTGCATCTGGTCGGAGTCGGCGAGTTGCTCAGCCCCAGCACACGGGAAATAGTCAGGCAAGCAAAACTGGTCAGTGCTGCGATTGTCCAGCACCCTCCGCTACGGCTACCGCCGGTCCGGGCCCTCGGCGCCTAGGCTCTCAGCTGGCCACGCGCCTCCCTCGCCACCGACGACGACGGGAGGACCAGAAACATCCGGTCCTCCCGTCAGAGGGCGATAGCCCCTTGGGGATATCGAGGGTGTTAGCCCTTAAGCCCATCGATGAAGTCGGGGTTCTCCTCGAGCCACTGCTCGACGGCTTCAGCTTCCTGGCCTGAACCGAACTCGTTGACGACGAGGTTCTCCAGCTGACCGTACTGTTCGTCGTCCAGCTTGAAGTTGGACATCATCTCGGCGACCTCCGGGAAGTCCTCGGTGAACCCGGTCCGCGCCAACGTGTGCAGTCCCTCAACCGGGCCCAGCGCAGCCTCGGGATCCTCAAGATCCTTCAGGGGGAAGGAGCTGTTCGCCCAGAAAGGCTTCCACAGGGTCACCACAATGTCTTCCTCGGCGTCGACGGCGCTCTGCAGCTCCGTCAGCATCGCCGTCGTGGACGACTCGACAAGCTCATAGTCGTCCTCAAGGCCATACGCGGGCATGACATCGTCCTTGGTCACGGCCGTGAGGCCGGCTCCCGGTTCGATGCCGACGATCCGGCCGTCAAACATGTCGGCGTTGCCGGTAAGGTCAGCGATCGAGTCAATGTCCGTGTATTCCGGGACGGCGAAGGTGAGCTTGGCGTTGTCGTAGTACGCGCCAAGATCCTCGATGTCGTCGCCGTACTCTTCCATGTACTCGGCGTGGGTCGCTTCGGACCAGCCCGAGGGGTACACGTCAACATCGCCGTTCGAAAGGCCGGTGTAGAGCGGGGCAGCCTCGCTCAGTTCCTGGATCTCGACGTCGATTCCCTCGGCTTCGAGGATGTTCTCCCACAGGTAGGCGGTGCTCAGCCCGTCAGTCCAGGAGGGGATGATGCCCAGGGTGATAGCCTGTGCCGCATCTTCGGTTCCCTCGTCGCTGGACGCATCTGATCCGCCGCAGGCTGTCACTCCGAGAGCCACTGTCATCAGTGCCGCAAGTACTCCGACGCGTCGTGTGCCTAGTTTCTTAGTCATTGATCTTCTTTCCTTATTCATCGGAGGGTGCCCTTCGAAGGGCACCCGTGGAGTGGTTGGAGGGTCAAGATGTAGTGGTTTGTGGAACCGGCTTCGTCGCAGGCCGGCCGAATATCCTGGCCAGCCCTCTCATGAGTCGGCGGTCGCGGTCCGACCTGCCGTCGCCGACGCCCGCCGTCGCACGATCGAGGAAGATCGCTAGGACTACTACGGACAAGCCTGCTTCGAAGCCAAGCCCGATGTCGAGTTGCGAGATCGAGGAGGTCACGGCGCCGCCGAGCCCTCCAGCGCCCACAAGACCGGCAATGACCGCCATGGAGAGCGCGAGCATAATCACCTGGTTGACGCCCGCCATGATCGTCGGCAACGCCAGCGGAAGCTGGATGCCGCGCAGGATCTGTCCCGGGGTGCTGCCGAACGCGTGACCGGCCTCAACCACCTCGGAGTCCACCTGACGGATGCCCAGCTCGGTGAGCCGGACACCCGGCGGCAACGCGAAGATGACTGTGGCGACGACACCGCCAGCAACACCAATACTGAAGAGGGTGACCACCGGTACCAGCCAGACGAAGGCCGGCATGGTCTGCATCAGGTCCATCACCGGGCGGATCGCGTTGCTCATCGAATCCGACTTTGCCGCGACGATACCGAGCGGGATGGCTATCACCAGGGCGATAAAAGTGGCAATCAGCACGAGGGCAAGCGTCGTCATCGCGTTCTCCCACTGGTCGACGCCGATAACGAAAATGAGCCCCACAAACGCCACGAGGGCGAACTTCCAGTCCTTGACCAGTAACGCCAACAGGGAGAACAGGATCACCATCACGAGCGGAGCCGGGGTGTTGAGCGCGTCGGCCAGACCGTCGGTCGCGCCTAGAATCACATCGCGGACAGAGGTGAAGAAGCTGCCCAGATTATCGTCCACCCAGTCGAAGACCGTCTCGACCCCTTCGCCGACAGGGATGCGGGGCACAATTTCGCCGTCAGTGCGGCTGGTTGTGAGGCTCACGCCATCACCTCCTGATCGGGACCGATATGTTCGACTCTCGCGTTGGGGTCGCCGAGCGCGTTGAGCAGGGTGACCCGCGGGATCACTCCGGAGAGCCGGCCCTGGTTGTCGACCACCGCCAGGGCAACGACACTCTCCGCCGCGGCCGTCATCAGGTCGGCGAGCGGCGTATCCAGGCGAACCGTCGCAGCCGACCGCAGCAGGCCGTCGAGGTTGTCGGAGCCCCGCGAAACGGCGACGGCCACATCCTGCTCATGCACGATCCCCTGCAGGGTTTTGTCCCGGCTGACAACCATCAGGCTGGAGAGCTGATGCTCTCTCAGCAGCTTGTGGGCAGCCCGTGGGCCCTGCTCACTCCCGAGCACGGCCACGGCCGGCTCCATGACAGCGGATGCGGTAAGCACCCGGGTCCGGTCAACGTCCTGGACGAACTGTGCAACGTAGTCGTTGGCGGGATCATTAAGGATCTGTTCGGTGGTGCCGATCTGCACAATCCGCCCGTCGCGCATCATCGCTATCCTGTCGCCCAGGCGCATCGCCTCGTTGAGGTCGTGGGTGATGAACAAAATGGTTTTTCCGAGTTGGTGTTGCAGGTCAACCAGCTGGTCCTGCATCTCCCGCCGGATGAGCGGATCGAGCGCGCTGAACGCTTCATCCATCAGCATGACGTCGGTCTCCGCCGCAAGCGCCCGTGCCAGGCCCACCCGCTGCCGCATGCCACCAGAAAGTTCTCCCGGAAGGGATCCGCCCCACCCCTCAAGGCCGACCATCTGCAAGGCCACCTCAGCCTTTTTCTCACGTTCGGAGCGGTTCAGTCCCTGCACCTTCAGCCCATAGGCGGCGTTCTCACCCACTGTGCGGTGGGGAAGGAGCGCGAAATGTTGAAACACCATGCTGACCTTCTCCCGCCGCACACGCCGCAGGTCCTTGCCCTTCAAACGGGTGATGTCCTCACCGGCGATCTTCATCGTGCCTGCCGTCGGCATCAGGAGGCCGTTCACCATCCTGATCAGAGTCGACTTCCCGGACCCGGACAAGCCCATCACCACAAAAATTTCGCCCTCGGCAACGTCGAAGGTGGCATCGATAACGGCCGGGGTCAGCTTGTCTTTGCGGAGGTCCTCGCGGCTGGCGCCAGCCCTCATCCGCTCGACGGCGCGTTCGGGCCTGGGGCCGAAGACCTTATAGACCTCGCGGGCCTCAATGACTGGCACAGTTATCCTGCTCCTCGCTCTACGTTGCTTTTGATTTGCGCAGCCTGCGGCGGCTCAATTTACTCTTGCTACGGAACGCTAAATGGCACCACTGGGTGCACTGACGCAAAGAGGCTCAGGCAAGAAAATTGCTAGCCTCCGGGCCGCTGCTAAATCGGAAAATAGGTCCGCACATTTGCAGACGACGGACGGGCGATAATTGGCCCGCTCAAAATTCGGCGATCACTATCAGCGGTATTGAGTAACCCAATATACCGGTGGTGACTCGTCCCGGACGCGGCGAACCCCCGCCGGACGTCCCAGAACAAGCTCCCGGGCACGCTTGTCGGGAGCTGAACCGGCACCCCCGGAGAGCGTCGGATCCCGATGAACTCAGGGATTTTTGCAGAAGGAGTAACCGCCTGATTCACGTCAGCGAATCGATGTTCTTTCGTTATATACGAAGGCGTTCATTTGGTGCTGGCGCTGCAAATTGCGGCCTAATAGGCTCGGTGAAGAATGATGCATTGTGGGAATTGGGTTTTGACCCGGTGACTTAGCGACAGAGTTAAGAGTCGGCGCCTTGACGTAGCTTTTTCCGGGCGGTTGCTGCCAGGACCACTGCCAGCGCGATCAGGACCACGACCATCACCACGATGCTCCACGGGAAGTCATTCTGCGCCGCCTGCTCTGACTCCTCGATTTCGATTGGCCCCTGGGTGCCGACAACGGCGCCCGGGGCCTGTGCTGCCCCGCCCGCTGTCGCGGTAAACGCGAAGGTGCCTTCAATCGGATGCGAATCCGAGGAAACTACCCGCCAGTTCACTGTGTATTCACCCGCTGGCGCATCAGAGCGGAGGGGCTGGCTGGCCACCCGGTCGATGATCGTCACGTCACCTTCGGCCCAATTCTCGCCATTTGCGTCCAGGACCTCGACCTCCGACCCAATCCCCGACGGCACGTTGGAGAAGGTCAACTCCACCACCTCGGGAAGCATCTCGACGCTCGCCCCTGACGCCGGGGTGCTGCCGGTCATCTCGTCATGGGCGTTGGCTGCCGGGGCGGACCCGAGGATAGTCATCAGGGCCACCAGCAACATCGCGGCGAGCAGTGCAGCGACCCTCGGGAGGGAATGGACGACGACGGGGCCTGCTGCGGGATAGGTAGTACTCATGGGTCAACTCTACGTGGCGGGCCTGTCAGCATGCTGGGAGAGACGGTGCGCCCGGCATCGAGCGGATAGACTCGATCCGCAGACCACACCCCCCACCGTTCGAGGAATGACCATGCTCAAAAAGGGTTCCGTACTGGACCGCTATTTCGAAGTAACCCACCGCGGTAGCAGTATGTCGCGGGAAATCCGGGGCGGAGTAGCAACCTTCTTCGCCATGAGCTACATCGTTGTCCTCAACCCCCTGATCCTTGCCGGTGCCGATTCATCGGGCTCCGAGCTGGGTTTCGAACGGGTCGCCGCGGTGACTGCACTGGTCGCAGGAATCCTGACCATTGTGATGGGCGCGTGGGCCAAGTACCCGTTCGCCCTCGCGACTGGCCTCGGCGTCAACGCCTTCGTGGCCATCACCGTCGCCACCAACCCTGAGCTCACCTGGCCGCAGGTCATGGGTCTGGTGGTGCTGGCTGGCCTCACGATGCTCATCCTGGTTCTCACGGGATTCCGGACCGCCGTATTCAACGCGGTCCCTGAAAGCCTGAAAACCGCAATTGTGGTCGGTATCGGCCTGTTCATTGCGCTCATCGGACTCGTCAATGCAGGGTTCGTCAGGCGGGTGCCGGACGTCGCTCAAACCACGGTGCCCGTGGGCCTCGGTTTCGAAGGCGCCCTGCTGGGCTGGCCCACCCTGGTGTTTGTTTTCGGTCTGATTCTGACGATCGCGTTGGTGGTCCGCAAGGTGCGAGGCGGGATCCTGATCGGTGTGATTGCGTCAACCATTCTCGCCGTCGTCATTGAAGCTGTGGCCGACGTCGGGCCGAGCGTTGGCCCGGAGGGAACCAACGCCCAGGGCTGGTCCCTGGTGGTCCCTGAGCTTCCGACCGGGGCCTGGGTGGGAGTTCCCGATCTGTCACTGATCGGGAATGTGAGCCTGTTCGGCGCCTTCAGCACCATCGGAGCGACCGCTGCCCTGCTGCTCACGTTCACGATCCTGTTGAGTATCTTCTTCGACGCAATGGGCACCATGGTGGGCCTCGCCAACGAGGCAAAGCTCGTGGACAAGAAGGGCAACATTCCCGGCGTCAACCGGGTCCTCATCGTTGATGCCCTCGGCGCCGTCGCCGGCGGTGCCGGGTCGGTGTCGTCAAACCAGATTTACGTCGAATCGGGAGCTGGTATCGGTGAAGGCGCCCGCACCGGTATCGCCAACATCGTCACCGGCGTGCTGTTCCTACTGGCGATGTTCTTCACCCCCCTGATCTCCCTGGTGCCGTTCGAAGCCGTGGCGCCGGCGCTCGTCGTCGTCGGATTCATGATGGTGGCACAGGTCGGCCGCATCGACTGGCAGGACTGGGGGGTTGCCATCCCCGCGTTTCTGACCTTCATCCTGATGCCGTTCACATACTCGATCGCCAACGGTCTGGGCGCCGGGTTCATCGCCTACGTGCTGGTCCGCACCTTCCAGGGGCGAGCCCGGGAAATTCACCCTCTGATGTGGGCTGTAGCGGGCGCCTTCGTGGTGTTTTTCGGTATCGGACCGATCGAACTGGCGCTGGGTCTGCGATAGTCCTGGGCTGGTCCCGCGGTAGGGGCCAGCCCAGGCGGGACCGTCAGCGCGCGGACCAGCCCCCGTCCATCACATAGGACGAACCGGTCACCATGCCTGCCACGTCCGATGCCAGCCAGCACACCAGCGCTGCCACTTCTTCCGGTTCGACCATCCGTTTGATGGCACTTTCCGTGAGCATGATGGTGGACAGCACGTCCTCTTCAGTGATCCCGTGCAGACGCGCCTGATCAGAAATCTGATTTTCGACCAGCGGGGTGCGCACATATCCCGGGTTCACGCAGTTGCTGGTGACGCCGTGTTCGCCGCCTTCCAGCGCCGTCACCTTGGACAGGCCTTCCAACCCATGCTTCGCCGACACGTAGGCCGCCTTGAACGGTGACGCCCGCAGCCCGTGGATTGAGGACAGGTTAATGATTCGACCAAAGCCTCTGTCGTACATCGCTGGGAGCGCGGCACGGATCAGCAGGAAGGGTGCCTCCAACATCAGGGTGTGGATCCGTCGGAAGGCTGCCGGGTCGAACGTGTGGATGGGCTGTACCGCCTGGATGCCCGCGTTGTTGACGAGAATGTCGACGTCGAGGCTGAGGTCCTCAAGATCCCCGGTACCCAGCAGGTCCACGGTCCACGAGTCGCCGTTGACCTCCTCGGCCAGCGCGGCAGCACCGTCGCCATCCCGGTCCGCAACGGTCACGTGCGCACCCTGAGCGGCAAACGCACGGACGGTTGCCGCTCCGATCCCGCTGGCGCCGCCGGTCACGAGCGCCCGGCGCCCGGCGAGGGGTTGCTCGCCCGTAGTTCTGACCGGGCGCGCCGCCTCAACCGTCTGCTGGGCTGGTGCCCGGACTGGCACCTGCACCGGTGTCGATGCCATCAGGCGGTACCGTTCGGAACCGGGATGCCGTGGCGCTCCGCGTCCGCGGCGTCGACGTCGCGCAGTGAGATCCCCTTGGTTTCACGCAGGGTGACGACGGCGATGCCGGTCACCACACACGCACCCAGGACGTAGAGCGCAACCCCCACCCAGGAACCGGTCTCCTGCAGGATGGCCGTCGCGATGATCGGTGCCATCGACCCGGCAATAATCGATGTCACCTGGTAGCCGAGGGAAACCCCCGAGTACCGCATGCGGGTGGGGAACATTTCAGCCATAATGGCTGGCTGTCCCGCGTACATCAGGGCGTGGAAGCACAGACCGATGGTGACGGCCAGGATGATGATCACTGGGTTCTGGGTGTCAAACATGGGGAAGGCGAAGAACGCCCAGGTGGCGCCGAGAATCGCTCCGGCGAGGTAGACGGGTTTGCGGCCGAACCGGTCAGACAGCCGCCCCACCTGGGGGATCACCAAAAAGTGGACCACGTGGGCGATCAGCAGCGCGAGGAGGAGCTGGCTGGTGTCATATTCATGAACAGTCTTCAGGTAGACGATCGAGAAGCTGACGATGATGTAGTAGAGAATATTCTCGGCAAAGCGCAGGCCCATGGCGCCCAGGATTCCTTTGGGGTATTTCTTCACTACCTCGAGGACCCCATAGTTGATCGATTTCTCGCGCTCAACCTGTTCACGCGCCTCAAGGAAGATCGGCGCTTCACTGACGTGCGTCCGGATGTAGTAACCAATGACCACGATGACCGCTGATAGCCAGAACGCTACCCGCCAGCCCCACGCCAGGAATTCGTCTTCAGGGAGGATGAACGACATGGTGAGCAGGACCACGGTAGCCAGGAGGTTCCCGACGGGGACAGCAGCCTGCGGCCAGCTGGCCCAAAACCCGCGGGACTTGTTGGGGCTGTGCTCGGCAACCAGCAGCACAGCGCCGCCCCATTCGCCGCCGACGGCGAAGCCCTGGACGAAGCGCAGGACTACCAGCAGTGCCGGGGCCCAGTACCCGATGGTGTTGAAGCCCGGCAGGCAGCCCATCAGGAAGGTCGCTACCCCAACCAGGATGATGGTCACCTGCAAGGTGTGCTTGCGGCCGAGCTTGTCTCCAATCTGGCCGAAGAAGATCCCGCCGAGCGGACGGGCGATGAAGCCGACGGCGTAGGTCAGGAACGCTGCGATGATCCCATCGAGCGGGGTCGCCGCGTTGGGGAAGAACACTACCGCGAAGACCAGTGTGGCGGCAGTGGCGTAGAGGAAGAACTCGTACCACTCAACAACTGTCCCGACCATCGAGGCTGCGACAACTTTTTTCAAACCTGACTCATCGGTGCGGTCGTGCCCTGAGGATCCCTGGGGGCCGGGCTGGGTGGAGCGCTGATTGACGCTCATGGCTTTCTCCTTCTGTGTCGACGGTGACACGATGCCTACTGGGTGTTGTGACAGGCGTCACCCCAGGAACAACCTCATTGAGTATTGCTGCAGATGTTGATCGCTTCAATGACCAACTCCGCACCCCGAAGCTGCGAAAATGCAGATATGAGTTCCCCTAACCCCAGCGACCTGTTGATCCTGTTGACCGTCTCCCGCAGCGGCCGGTTCACCACTGCCGCCGAGGCGCTGGAGCTGAACCACACGACCGTGTCCCGGCGGATCGCTGCCCTGGAGAAAAGCCTCGGCGGTCATGTTCTAGTGCGGGCCAGCGGTGGGTGGGAGCTCACCGAGCTGGGTTTTCGGGCAGTCGCCGCAGCCGAACGGGTCGCATCAGCGGTGATTGGGTTGGCTGACGGCGACGACGACGCCCCGGTAGCCGGCGTCGTCAGGATGAGCGCCACCGACGGATTCAGCGCCTACATCGCCGCGCCTGCGTTCGCCAGGCTACGGCGTGAGCATCCCCGCCTGTCCGTCGAGATTGTCGCCGCCACACGTCGGGCCTCGCAGACCCGCAGCGGGCTTGATCTTGAGGTGGTGGTCGGTGAACCACAGGTGCATCGCGCTGAGGCGTTCCGGTTGGGTGAATACATGCTGGGCCTCTACGCCTCCCGGGAGTACCTGGCCGAATGGGGCACCCCGCGAAGTGTCACGGAGGCCGCTGAGCATCAGTTGGTCTACTTCATTGACTCGATGCTGCAGGTGGACAGTCTCGACACCCCCCGGCGGTTGCTGCCCACCATGAGGGATTCGCTCAGTTCCACCAATGTCTTTGTCCATGTCGAGGCCACCCGGGCTGGCGCCGGGATTGGGCTCCTGCCCTGTTTCATGGCCGACCAGCATCATGATCTGGTCCGTCTCCTTCCCGCCGAAATCGCTGAGCGGCTGGGCTACTGGCTGGTGGCCAGACCTGATTCGTTGCGGCAGCCAGCCGTAGCTGCTGTTGTTGCGGCCCTCCGCTATGCCACTGCAGCCTACGAAGACCACCTGCTGGGCAGAGCCAGTGCCCAGGCCTGACCTGCCTCACCCAGTTGCAGGTCATTCATCGTGGAGGACCTGCGCGCCGTTGCTGAACTTCCGCACCCGGGCGTCGTCCCACACGTGAGCTGGCACTCCCCCGCCCAGCAGCACGCGAGCCAGTCCCGGATCCTGATCCAGCGGTGTCTCGCTGCCGGCGATGATGACGTTCCCGTACCGTCGTCCCTTCAGCATGGCGGGATCAGCGATCACTGCAGTGTAGGTAAACGCCTCACCGATGGTGGCCGCCTCCCTGCGGGCGCCCCCCAGGTCCGGCGAGTCGCCACAGTTGACCAGGTAGAGGCCGTTCTCGCTGAGCACCCTCTTGGCCTGCTGGGTGAACTCAAGGGTGGTCAAGGGCCGTGGGGTTTTGCTGCCCGCGAAAACGTCACGGATGATCAGATCGCGGCTTCCGGCGGTGAGCGATTCCGTGACCTCGCGCGCTTCGCCCACCCTGATGCGCACCAGCGGAGCACGCGGGAGGTCAAACCAGTCCCGCACCAACCCGGCAAGTCTGCCATCCAGTTCCACCACCACCTGGCGAGCCTCCGGTGCCGATGCGGCGAAATACCGCGCCAGCGAACAGGCCCCGCCACCGAGGTGGAGCGCCCGCAGCGGCCCCCCGGCGCGGCGCTGGGATTCGACCAGCGCCGCGATCCACCTCATGTATTCGAAGTCCAGACGCAACGGGTCACTGAGATCGATGTGCGAACTGGGTACTCCGTTGACCTTGAGGATCCAGCCGTTGGGGTTGAACGGGTCGGCCTCCACTTCACAGGTGCCGGTGTCAATGTCGTAGGTTCCGGCAACCGGTCCTGAACCGGCCAGATCAGGCTGGGCCTTCGGGTCGCCGGGCCGGGCCGGTCTCTGCCGTCCCATTACTGCAGCACCAGACAGCCAGCGGTCAGCCCGTCGCCGATCGTGTCGGCTTCCCGGGTCCGGCCAGCGAGCGCCGCTCCGACGAGTTCGCCGTCGTCGTCGGGATAGGCGCGCCGAACTGTGGGTGTGGGCATAGGTGCCATGCTAGCCGCCCGAACGGGCACCATTACTGGCGGTGCATCCGGAACATCGGCCGATGGTGCCAGGTGGGCCCGCACAGAGTCTCGGTGCCGTCCGGTTGGAAGCCGTTCCGCCGGTAGAAGCGTTCAGCCCGCGGGTTCCCATTGAGAATCCACAGGTAGGCGGCCCGGCCTTCGAGGGCGGTATCCAGAAGCCGCTGGCCCAGCCCGGTGCCGTGGGACGCGGCGAGGGTGTAAATGTGGTGCAACTCGAAGTCGGGGCGATCCTCATCCCGGCCCGGCCCCGACGTCGCGATGCCCATGGCGGTCCCCGCTTCGTCAAACGCCACCCAACTGGACGCGCCAGCCTCGAGCGCCTCCCGTCGCTTGGCGATCAGGGTCGGCAGTTCGGCGTCGTAGTGCACGTGGAACTGGGGTGGCATGATCTGCGCATAGGTCTCGTGGAGGCCCTGCAGGTGAGTGCGGGAGTAGGTCTCTGCGTCGTCCGGCAGCGCCCGGCGGATGGAAAAAATCACCCACTCAGTTTATGCCGCGACGGCAGCGACCACGGCCACCGCGCACCCGTCCCGGCCAGAGTGGGAAGGGTGTCGAACGCTTGTGGCCCACTCAGTCATGAGTGGCCCTGGTACTCGTCCATCTCGTCAATGGCCTGCTCGAGGCGTTCCACTTTCCCGGTGAGCTCCCCCGAATAGCCTGGCCGGATGTCCGCCTTCAACACCAGGGAGACGCGGCTGCCATATTTGCCGACCGCTGCGGTGGCACGCTTGATCACGTCCATCACTTCATCCCACTCACCCTCGATCGTGGTGAACATGGAATCCGTCTGGTTGGGCAGGCCCGAATCGCGGACAATCCTGACGGCTTCGGCCACGGCGTCGTGGACAGAACCATCAGCGTTCTCCGCCGTGGTGGGACCGGTTCCGGCTGGGGCAACTGAGAAGGCTACAAGCATGGTCCAAGTCTGGCATATGGGCACCCCGGGGGAAGGGGTAGCAGCAAAATTGGTGGACAGCTGGTGAGATAGATCCTCTGGATGTGCCCGCCGTCATGGCTAGGTCGTCCACCGTTTGGCAGGATGGGGGAATGACTCGCGGAATATATGTCAGCGCCATGACCGAAGGCTCAGGGAAGTCCCTCATCTCGCTGGGGCTGGCAGACATGCTTCACCGGCACTCTGACCGGGTCGGGTTCTTCCGGCCGATCGTTGAAGGTGACGATGTGGAAGCGGACCCGATGGTCAACCTGATGCAGCGCTCCTTCGATCTTCCGCCAGCACGCGCCCGCGGCGGTCTCACGCGCGCCGAGGCACGGGCTCTCCTGGTCAAGGGGCAGCGGGAGGAAATCGACACCCGGTGCGTCGCCATCTACAGCGAGATCGCGCGGGACTGCGACGTCATCATCGTCGAAGGCACCGATCTCAGCGGACATGACGCTCCCCTCGAGTTCGATCTGAACGCTCGGCTCGCCAACAACCTTGGCGCCATGGTGTTGGCGGTGGTGAATGCCAAGGAGATGTCCGTGTCCGAAGCGGCCGACGCCGTCGACGTCGCCCGCCGGGAACTGGACGCCGCGCAGGTGTCGCTGCTGGCCATGATGGTCAACCGGGCAGCGGACGACGCCGTCGCTGAGATCAGCTCGCAGGTCCGCCCTGGGCGCTCCGGGCGTCCCGTGTATGTCATCCCGGAACTTGCGGAGATTTCCCGGCCCACCGTCGGTGAGGTGGCCCGCGCGCTCGGGGCCCGGCAGATTGCAGGCAGCCCCACCCTTGAACGGGACGTCGCGTCGATCAAGGTCGCCGCAATGAACGTCGGAAACTTTCTCCACAAGCTCACTGACGGGGCTCTGGTGATTGTCCCTGGAGATCGGGCCGACGTCATGGTGGCAACCCTCGCCTCCTCCTTCTCCCCGGAGTTCCCCGTGCCCTCCGGCCTGATTCTTACCGGTGGTCTCGCCCCGGATTCCACAATTCTTTCCCTCCTGGCGCAAGCACCCTTCCCCGTTTTTGCACTCGACGATGACACGTACACCGCAGCGCGGCGGGTCAGTGAAGTGCGCGGGGAGATCGCCACCGGGTTGAAGCGCAAGGCGGCGGCCGCCCTCGGCGCCTGGGCCCGCCAGGTTGATGAGAAGGAGCTTCTTGAGCGGCTGGAACTCCCCCGGGCGCTCACCATGACGCCCCTGCGGTTCCTCCACGACCTGATCGAGCGGGCGCGGTCCCAGCGCCGCCACATCGTTCTCCCCGAGGGGGAAGACCTGAGGATCCTTCGGGCGGCCGAGATCCTGCACCGCCGGGACGTCTGCGATCTGACCATTCTGGGGCCAGAGACCAAAATCCGCGAACTCGCAGCGGGGCAGGGCATCGACCTGGCCGGGCTCACTCTGGTTGATCCGGCAACGTCCCAACTGCGCGAAGAGTTCGCCGCCGAGTACGTGCGGCTGCGGTCCCACAAAGGCGTGTCAATCGAGAACGCCCGGGAACGTATGCTTGAAGGCGCATACTTTGGCACCATGATGGTTCAGCTCGGGAAAGTGGATGGCATGGTCTCTGGGGCGGCGCACACCACCGCCAATACCATTCGGCCAGCGCTGGAGTTCGTGAAGACCAAGGTCGGTGTGAAAATCGTGTCCTCGGTCTTCTTGATGCTGCTGAGCGATCGCGTACTGGTGTACGGCGACTGCGCCGTCAACCCCAATCCCAACGATGAGCAGCTCGCCGATATTGCGGTCGCCTCGGCGGAAACCGCTGAGCAGTTCGGCGTCGATCCACGGGTAGCCATGCTTTCCTATTCGACGGGCGAATCAGGTTCAGGCGGCGCAGTGGACGAGGTCCGTCGAGCTACTGAGCTGGTGCGGGAAATGCGGCCAGAGCTTCCAGTGGAGGGTCCGATCCAGTACGACGCGGCGGTCGACGCCTCCGTCGCGAAGTCGAAACTCCCCGGATCATCGGTGGCGGGTCAGGCTACCGTCTTCATCTTCCCTGACCTCAACACGGGCAACAACACCTATAAAGCAGTCCAGCAATCGGCCGGTGCCGTTGCTGTGGGACCGGTGCTGCAGGGCCTCAGGAAACCGGTTAATGACCTCTCCCGCGGCTGCACTGTTGAAGATATCGTCAACACTGTGGCAATCACCGCCGTCCAGGCGCAGCAAGCGGAGACGGTTCAGGACGCCGGGTAGCCTGCGAAAACACCCCGGGACCGCGTTCCCTGGGCCTGTCGGATCACCCAGAACGGGTGATCTCCTGCCCGAAGCGATATGGCACCGTAAGCGGTGACCGACGCGAATCCGCGCGTCCCGAATGGAGCGGTTGCGATTTAGATGACTCCGGGTTGGGTGCCCCTCGCGTTGCCTCTGGCTCGGCATGTTGCAGCACAATTGAGCGGACCGGATGACGTCTCCCCTGACCTCGTCACCGCGGTGCTCGACTGTGTATCGTCGCCGGAGCCGACCATGTTCCATTTCGCGGCCCAACGGCGTCGGATCGGCAACACGACGGTGATGTTCACCACCCAATCCGCGTTCCATTTCCGGGGGGCTCCTCGGTGGGACCAGGATGCAGTCCACATCGGATTCGTGCTCACCAACCTGGTCGCAGCGAGGGTGGATGGTCAAGCGGTCGCCCCACTGGGGCCGGGGAGTGCCTTCGTGGTGACCAATTGGGACGGCGTGGAGGTCGACAGTCTTCAGCCCACACGGGGGCTCCACATCCGCGTCCCGAAATCCCGCCTGCTGGAGCGCGGCGTACACTTTCGGTCGCGTGCGTTCAGGGCCGCGACCTCCACCTCCCTGGGAAGGCCGCTCAGAGCGTTCGCATCGGCCCTCGTCGACAGCGCCTGGGACCCCAGCGGGATCGGCGCTATAACCGCAGAACGGGGCATCGAGGACCTGGTCGCTGGACTTTTCCTCGAAACGCAGGGGTACGGGCTCGACGGCGAGGAGCTCCGGCTCGGTCTGCGCTGCCGTGCCCTAACCCACATCGCCGCAGCCCACCGTGACCCTGAGCTGATTCCTCGAGGAATCGCTGCACACCTGAGCGTCTCCCTCCGCCACCTCCAACGCGCCTTCGAAGGCACCGGAGCATCAATCACCAGCGAAATCAGCAAGAGCAGAGCGCACACAGCTTCCCTGCTGCTCTCCGCGTCGGGCACGAATACCTTGACCACCGCCGAAATCGCCCGCCGCTCGGGGTTTACCTCCACCTTTGAACTGCGCAGGGCGGTCAAAGCCCACTACGGGGTACTCCCTTCCGAGTACCGGTCCCTGGCCCACCTGGCAGCGGCGTCGGCAGCTGACAAACCCGCCTAGCCAGCACAGAGCACACCCCAGAGATGATTCGGCGCCATCCCTTGCTCAGTTCCGCGCCACAGCCGCCGGGGAGTTGAGCCTCCAGACCTAGCATGATCGTATTCCCGCTGCCCCAGCGATCACCTAGCCGTAGAGGAGATACCCGATCATGGCTTCGGAACCCGCTGCAGAACGCAGCCCAACACAGGAAGTGAACGCCTCCTGGCTCCCCCTACTGGTGGTGGTCCTCACCCAGATCCAGGCGTCATTCGCGGTCAACGCCCTGACCGTTTCAATGCAGGGGATTACCACCGACCTTGACACCGCAGCCACCAGCGTGGGCACGGCAATCACCGCCGGAACCTTCGCGATGGCAGCGTTCATTCTGCTCGGAGCGAAGATCGGCGCGAAGTATGGTTCACGCAAGGTCTTCCAAATCGCCGTCGCCGTCCATGCGGTGGCAATGGCGGCGGTCGCCTTCAGCGTCAGCCCTGCAATGCTGTTCATCGCCCAGGCGGCGTCGGGTGCAGTGATCGCGCTCATTGCACCCGCCCTCGTGGTCTTCATCGCCACCAGTTATAAAGGGGACCAACAGGCCAGGTCCATCGGCTATCTGGCTGCGGCAATTCCCGCCGCGGGTGTTCTGGCCCTGCTCATCGCGGGATCCTTCGCGTCGACCATCGGGTGGCGTTACTCATTCATCCTCGTGGCCATTCTGGGACTAGCCAATCTCGCCCTGAGCTTCAGGCTTGCACCGGTACCCCGGCAAGAGGGCGTGCACATTGATGTGGTGGGCGCTGTGCTCGCCGCCGGGTCGATCATTCTGCTCAGTTTCGGCTTCAGCGGCCTCAATGCCTGGGGTGTTCTCCTCGCCACTGACGCGGCGCCCTTCGCCGTCCTCGGCCTGTCCCCGGCGCCCCTCCTCATCCTTCTTGGTGCCATTGGAGGGCAGTTATTCTTCAGCTGGCTGCGACGCCAACGAGGGAAGAACAAGCCCCAGATCTTCGACCTTGAGGTGCTGAAGAGCAGTTCGGAGCGGGCCACCACTATCTGCATGGCGATCATGCTGTTCGTAGGGACCGCAGCGAATTTTCTCATCCCGCTGTACATCCAGATTGTCCAGGGCAGGTCCAGCTTCCAAACGTCGATCGCGATCATTCCCTATACGATTTCAATCTTCATCAGCAGCACCCTGGTGGCCAACCTCTATAAAAAGTTTCCGCCACGACAGATTGCCAGGGTTGCCTTCGCGGTGGTTGCCCTCGGCCTGATCGTTCTTGCCTTAACTATCCGCAACGATTGGACCCAGATCCTCGTGGTGATCGGTCTCATCACGCTGGGCCTCGGCCAGGGCGCCGTCGTCGCGCTGGTCTTCAACACACTCCTGAGCGCGGCTCCCAAACGGCTGGCAGGCGACGTCGGTGCCTGGCGCGGGCTGGTGCACAACATCTCGGGCAGCATCGGGATAGCCGTTGCGAGCGTCTTCGCCGTCGGCGTCCTCGCCGGGATCATCAATTCAGACCTGGTCGACAACCCGACGATCGACAATGAACTTAAAGTGCAGGTCAATCTCGACAACATCAACTTCATCACCAATGACCAGCTAGAGAACGTGCTGAGCCAAACCACTGCCACGTCCGCCGAGGTGGCAGAGGCGGTCAGGATCAATGAGGAAGCGCGTCTTCGGGCGCTGAATCTGTCATTGCTCGGCTTGGCAGGCATCACGCTCCTGGCAATCATCCCGGCCGGTCGGCTCCCTGACTACGTGCCAGGCGACATCCCCGAGGTGCTCTCCTCCGGGAACACCGAAAGCGAAGAGGCAGCCCCAGCCGCCAGCTAGGTTTCCAGCCCCTCAACCGCACCACGAATCTAGGAGAACAGCATGACCTTCGCATCCCGCAAGCTCATCTCCCCGGCCTTTTCACCCACCCCCTCCCTGCGACCCGGTAATACCGCCGAGATCCTCGTTTCCAGTGATGTCCCCGCGGGTATTGAAGCCGTGGGGTACCTGGTGGGCACAACCGGCACCGTCCCCGAGGAGCTTCGGGTGGATCGTGATGCACTCCGCCACGCCGGTTTCGAGGGGAAGGTGGGCCAGACGCTGCTATTGCCCCAGCCGGAGTCCCCCGCTCTGATCGCGGTTGGTGCCGGCGAGCGCACCCCCACTGTCTCCGCCTTGCGGGATCTGGCTGCGACATTCGCCCGGGCAGGGCACCGCTACCACCGGATCGGGCTGGTGGTAGGCGACGACGTCGGGACGGATTCGACACTGATAGGGCAGGCTCTCGCGGAGGGGGTCCTGCTCGCCCGCTACCGCTACACCGAGTTGCAGACAGCTCCCAAGCATGTACCGCTTGTCTCGTGTGACTTCGTCGTCGCGCCCGCGCGGATCGAACAGGTGGCGGCGGGCGCGGGAGTCGGCCGGATCCTTGCCCGCGCCACTAATCTTGCCCGGGACCTGGCCAACACACCGCCGGGTCATCTGACCGCCGTTGATCTCGGCGAACAGACCCTCCAGCTCGGCCAAACCCACGGCCTGGAGGTCTCCCTGTTCAACAAACAACACCTGATCGAACTCGGCTGCGGCGGCCTGCTTGGAGTCAACGCGGGGAGCGCCGAGGAACCACTCATGATCCAGATCACCTACCGGCCGCCAGCGTCCGCGAGCGCCGCCGCACCCACCCATCTTGCGTTGGTAGGCAAGGGCATCATGTATGACTCCGGAGGGATCTCCCTGAAGCCCTCGGACCCGATGCATTTCGCCATGAAAATGGACATGGCTGGTGCGGCGGCCGTCCTGGGCGTAATGACTGCGCTCGGGGAACTCGATTGCCGTCACACGGTCACCGCCCGCCTGATGTGCACAGATAACATGCCCTCCGGCTCGGCTATGAAGCTCGGGGACGTGCTGACGATTCGTGGCGGCACCACAGTGGAAATCAAGAACAGCGACGCTGAAGGGCGGCTGGTCATGTCCGACGCCCTGGCGCTTGCCGCCGAAGAGGGGGCCGATGCGATTATCGACATCGCCACGCTGACCGGTGCTGCCCTGATGGCGCTCGGCACACACACCGCCGCGTTGTTCGGCAACAACCAGGTGTTGATCGATCAGGGTCTCGCCGCATCCTTGGCCACCGACGAGAGCGTCTGGCAGCTCCCCCTCGAGCACCGCTATCGCGAGCAGCTCGACTCACATGTCGCCGATATGTCCAACATGGGCGGCAAATATGCGGGCTCGACTACCGCTGCACTGTTCCTCGAAGAATTCGTGGACGGCATCCCCTGGCTGCATTTCGACATCGCTGGCACCATGCAGGCGGAGAAGGACGACCTGTGGAGATCCCAGGGGGCCACCGGTTTCGGCACCAGGCTCCTGATTGAACTCATCCGGCGCTTCGTCCCGGTGCGGTGACCAGGCCGCGATGCGTTCACTGGGAATCCTGGGTTCCGGCCCCTTCCGGTTGGGGTTTGTCACCACGCTCGGCGTCCTCCTCGCGTTGGTTCTGGGCGCCGCTATCGCCTCACTGGGGTACGCGCTCACCCTGATTTTCATTGCGCTCTTTGTAAGTCTCGGGCTGTATCCACTGATCCTCAGGCTCGAATCAACTGGGCTCTCCAGGACCGCCGCGGTCCTGGTGGTGATGGCGGGCTTCCTGATCGCCGTCGTACTGCTCCTGCGCCTCCTTGTTCCAGTGATCCGTGATCAGGCCGCCGAGCTGATCCGGCAGGTCCCCGGCGGTCTCGCCAACGTGAGCAATCAGGTGTGGTTCAGTGACCTCAACAACGCGTTCGACGGCGCCCTGTCACCACTGCTTGACGCACTGCAACGATCGGCGACTGACCCGGCAGTCTGGCTGGCCATCAGCGGGGGAGCCTTGAACGTGGGGTTCACCCTGGTCAACGGAACCTTCGGGCTCATCTTCGTGGTGGCGCTCACCCTGTACTTTGTTGCATCCCTGGAAGCGATGAAGCAGAGCCTCTACGTGCTCGTACCGGCTTCCCAGCGGGAGCGATTCGTTGAGATCGCCGAGCAGATCGCCCAGTCAGTGGGAAAGTATCTCAGCGGCATGTTCCTTCTCGCAGTGATGAACGCCGCGTTCACGTTCATTCTCCTGACCCTCTGCGGTGTCCCTCACGCCGGAATCCTTGCGGCGTTCGCCCTGCCAATCACCTTGATTCCGTTGGTGGGCAGCGTCATCAACACCATTATTGTCTCAATCGTTTCGCTGTTCACCTCCCCGGGGGCGGCGTTGATTGTGCTGATCGTCATGGTGATCTACCTGCAAATCGAAGCGTACGTCCTGACTCCACGAATTGTCGGCAAAGCGATAAGCATTCCCGGTTCCCTGGTCCTGATCGGCGCGTTGTTCGGGGGGACCCTGCTGGGCCTGCTCGGCGCTCTGGTCGCCTGCCCGGTGATGGCTTCAATCCTGCTGATCATCAAAAAAGTGGTGGTTCCTGCCCAGGAGGCCAAATGACGGCCTGGCACAGTGTGTTTTGTCGCCAGCAGGGAAGCGGATCCGCGCCACCCTGGCTATCACCGTCGACGATCAGCAAGATAATGACAGCACCTAATGACTCCTGTGAAAGGGCGCTCGGATGAAAGCTCAACGACACCCAGCAGCGCTGGTGACTATCCTGTGCTGCGCGGCGATGGCGGGGTGCACCGCGACGCCGTCGGACGACGCCACTTCACCACCAGAGGCCCTGCAGCCAGGCATCCTCGTAGGCACCTGGACGGTCGAGGAAACCTTCGACACCCTTGAGCAGCCCTATGTGGCGTTCGTGCAGGACAACTCCTGGAGTGCCTCGGATGGCTGCAACCGGGTGCAGGGAACCTGGGACCTCGAAGAAGACAACGCACTCACCACCACCATGCGCCCGCAGACCCTGATGGGGTGCGACGGCGCTGCCCTTCCGTCTGCGGTATCGCTGGCGGCCACCGTCGCCGTCGACGGCGACACGCTCACGCTGTATGACTCCGACGGATCGGTGAGCACCGAACTGGTCCGCTCCACCGACTCCAGCGTGGGCCCGCAGGGCCTGCCGATCGGGTACTGGACCGAGGAAAGGACACCCACGTCGCCGTTCCTTTCCATCCAGGTGGACCGGACCTATTCCGGCAGTGACGACTGTGGAGAGGTTGCCGGGACCTGGGAACCCGGAGAGGAGAGCGACTCGGTCACCCTGACTCCCGACCCCGCCGCGACCGCCACCTGCGACGATGCCGAGGGGTGGCTGGGCCAGGCGACACTCGGACGGGTGCGCTCAGGCGTGATGACCCTCCAATCGGAGGACGGCACAGTGCTCGGCGAACTGTCGGCGATGTGAGCGTACGCCCGAGGTAAGGCAGAACAGTCTCAGTAGAGTCTCCGGTTCGGCTTACCGGACGCTGATCTCAGGAGGGAATGTCGCCAACGGTGCTGTATTTGCGCCGCCAGTCGCGGCCTTCCTCCCCGCCGTAGAGGGTCCAGTATTCGCGGCCCGAAACAATAACGCCGTCGGCGACGGTCCACATCGAGACCACACGGAAGATACCGACGTCCTCCTGAGGCACCTGCACCTCGGACACCACGACGTCGCCGGCGTCGTAAACATTCAACACGTCAATGCTCCACCCGTTGGGATGCTCTGAATTCACCGCAACCAGGTTGTCCCTGCCACGGATGATTTCGCGCGTGACGGGCCAGAAGACCTCCACGTCGTCGGCAAGTGTTCGTCCAACAGCGTTCCAGTCCCGGCTCCACACCGCCGACCAATACCGCCGAACCACCTCGGTAGCTTCCATACGCCGATGCTACTCGACTTGCCATCCTTCTACATCGGAAATGGGTCTTTTGCTGGTGCCCCAGTCGCCGGCTGTAAGACGCCGCCGGACGACGTCAGCAGCCTCCAGTAGAGTTTCTGGCAGGAGGCATCATGATCATTCTTGTCATCAATTCGGGCTCATCATCGTTGAAGTACCAGGTGCGCGACACCGAGACCGGTGAACGGCTGGCCGAGGGCACCGTGGAACGGATCGGTGATTCCACCCACGGGGGGCCCATCGACCACCAGGAGGCGCTCGACCGGGTGACCGACGACGTCGAGCAGGCGCTGCAGGGCAAAGCCATTGACGCTGTGGGGCACCGGGTGGTGCACGGCGGTGAACGGTTCAGCGAACCGGTCCTGGTGGACAACGAGATCACGAGATCCATTGAACGCCTGAGCCCGTTGGCGCCCCTGCACAATCCGGCAAACGTTCAGGGCATCCGGGCGATAACCACTAGGTGGCCCGATATGCCGCAGGTCGCCGTCTTTGATACAGCGTTCCACCGCACCCTCCCCGAGCAGGCCTGGCGCTACGCAGTCCCCGACGAGCTCTACACCAGGTTCGGGATCCGCCGCTATGGGTTCCACGGCACGTCCATTGGCTATGTCACCCACCACGCAGCTTCACTGCTGGGGCTGGCGCCCTCCGAGTTCACTGGAATCATCGCCCACCTGGGCAACGGTGCCTCCATCACGGCGGTGCAGGCCGGCGCCAGCATCGATACGTCCATGGGGTTCACCCCCCTCGAGGGCCTGGTCATGGGCACCCGCTCCGGTGACATCGACCCGTCGATCCTGCTGTTCCTCAGCCGAGAAGGCTACTCCGCCGAGGACCTTGACCAGCTCCTCAACCGCGAATCCGGTCTGTTGGGTTTGACCGGACAAAACGACATGCGTTCAGTCGTCGAGTCGGCTGCTGGCGGGGACGCGCGAGCCGAGCTGGCGCTGGATCTGGCCTCCTACCGGCTGGCCAAGTACATCGGCGGATACCATGTGGCCGTCGGCGGTGCCCAGGCGCTGGTGTTCACCGCAGGAATCGGCGAGAACTCCTGGCAGTTCCGGGAGCGCGTGGTGGGACGGCTGGGCGCTCTGAACCTCCACCTCGACGACGCCGAGAACCGTAAGAAGAGTTCGGCCCCCCGCCAGATCAGCACCGAGGACTCTGCGTTCCCGGTGCTCGTTGTGCCCACTGACGAAGAAGCAGCAATCGCGGAGGCGACCGCCGTCGTCGTCGGACGCTGACACTGGCGGTGCCGGGCCGCCGGCAAAGCCACGGCCGGTGGGTGTGTCAGGGCATCCCTGCCAGCCGGGCCAGCGCAGCGCCCACCGCTCCCGCGAGCACCACCACCAGAAACGGCGCCCTCAGGAGCAGCGCCACCGCTGCGGCCGCCAGGGCGACGATCCGGGCGTCGAGGGCCAACTCCTGGCCCGAGGCGAACGTGTTGACGGCTGTCAGCGACGCGAGCAGACCGATGGTCAGCGTGCCAGCGACCCGGCTCATCCGAGGGTTGTCCATCCACCGCGCCGGGACCAGGTAGCCGGCCAGCTTGGTGAGGAACGCGACGACGCAGGCAAGCAGGATCCAGAGCCACAGGTTCATCGGTGATCGCCTCCGTCAGCGTAGGGGTCGACGTCGGGCTCAAGGCCCTCGGTGGGCCGGCCGTGACCAAACCAGCCAATCGCAGCGGCAACCGCCGCCGCAATCAGGATGGGCAGCCCCGGCGCCACCAGTGGCACCGCGACGACCGTTACCAGTGCACAGACCACCGCGATCGCTGCCGGCTCCCGTCCCTTCAGACGCGGCCAGAGAAGGCCCAGGAACGCCGCGACCGCAGCCCCGTCAAGCCCCCACTGCGCCGGGTCGCCGAGCGCACCCCCGAGCAGCGCGCCCGCGACCGTGAACACATTCCACAGGATGAAGACACCGATCCCTGCACTCCAGAAACCCAGTCGCCGTTCATCCGGATCCGTCTGCCCGCTCGCGGTGGCTGCCGACTCGTCAATGGTGACCTGCGCGGCGGCGAACCGTCGCCAACCGGTGGGCCGCACCAGCGCGTTCATTTGCATGCCGTACACCGCATTGCGGATTCCCAGCAGCGAGGCCGCAGTCATCGCGGCGGCCCCGGTGCCGCCGCCTCCCACCACTCCGATGAAGGCGAACTGCGAGCCGCCGCTGAACAGCAGCAGGCTCAGGGCCATGGTCTGCCAGAGGTCGAAGCCCGAGGTGACCGACAGCGCTCCGAAAGAAAGCCCGTACAGCCCCGTGGCAATCGAGATTGAAAGACCAACCCGAACGGCGGGCGACTGCAGATATTTCACCACGTTAGCGTAGGGCTCCGACGGGCAATCGGCCACTCGGCTTTCAATCCGGGTCGATCAGGGCAATACTGAAGATAGTCAGCTTACTTACTACTCATCGGAGCGTGAATCATGAAGGCAGTGACATGGCAGGGCCGTAGCACCGTCAGCGTTGAACAGGTCCCGGATCCCGTGATCCAGGAACCCACTGACGCTATCGTCCGCATCACCTCCTCAGCAATCTGTGGATCCGACCTGCACCTGTACGAGGTGCTCACCCCCTACATGAACAAGAACGACGTTCTCGGCCACGAGCCGATGGGGATTGTCCAGGAGGTCGGCAGTGCCGTCACGAACCTCAAGCCGGGCGACCGAGTGGTCATCCCCTTCAACATCTCCTGTGGTCACTGCTGGATGTGCGTCCGCGGGCTCCAGTCGCAGTGCGAGACGACGCAGGTCCGCTCGCAGGGATCCGGCGCGAGCCTCCTTGGCTTCTCGGAGCTCTACGGCTCGGTGCCGGGTGGACAGGCGGAGTTCCTACGCGTCCCCCACGCCGACTACGGACCGGTCAAGGTGGGCCACGAGCTCCCCGACGAGCGGTACCTCTACCTCTCCGATATCCTGCCCACCGCCTGGCAGGGCGTGAAATACGCTGACGTTCCCGACGGCGGAACCCTCGCCGTCTTCGGCCTCGGTCCCGTGGGGCAGTTCGCCGCACGGATCGGACGCCACTTCGGACAGCGTGTCATCGCCGTCGAGCCTGTCGCGGAGCGCCGTGCCATGGCCGAACGCCACGGCATCGAGACGATCGATTTCACCAAGGATATTGGCGACGAACTGCGGGAAATGACCGACGGTCGCGGACCGGACGCTGTGGTGGACGCCGTCGGGATGGAATCCCATGACTCCCCACTGGGCGCCTTCGCCCAGAACGCCGTCAACCTGCTGCCTGACGCCCTCGCGAAGAAGGCAATGGAAACTGCTGGAGTGGACCGCCTCACGGTGCTGCACGCAGCGATCGACTCGGTGCGCCGCGGCGGAACCATTTCCCTGAGCGGCGTCTACGGCGGCACTGCCAGCCCGATGCCCCTGCTGAACATGTTCGACAAGCAGATCCAGACCCGCATGGGCCAGTGCAACGTGCGCCACTGGACCGATGAGCTGCTGCCCATCGTCGAGGACCCCTCCGATCCGCTGGGCGTCATGGACCTGATGACCCACACGATCGGCATCGACGAGGCGCCGGCCGCCTATGAGAAGTTCCAGAAGAAGCAGGACGGCTGCATCAAGGTGATCATCCGCCCCTAATCACAGGCCGCCTGAGGCAGGAAAGTGCCGGCCCCGCAGAGCAGCTGTTGCGCAACAGCGAACCTGCGGGGCCGGCACTTTTCTGTGGGGATTTCGGCGGTGAACGCTAGAGCGAGCCGCTGTACACCCCATGGATGGCATCGGCGGCACGCACCAGGGCCAGGTGCGAGAAGGCCTGCGGGTAGTTGCCGGCCATCCGGAAGCTGTCGGTGTCGTACTCCTCGGCGAGCAGGCCCAGGCCGTTGGCATAGCCCACCAACTGGTTCATCAGCCGCTTGGCGTCGTCGATCCTGCCGGACCTGGCGTACTGTTCCACCAGCCAGAAAGAGCAGGCCAGGAAGGGGTGCTCGCCCGGTTCCAGTCCGTCCATGCCGGCCTCGGTGCGGTATCTCAGCAGTAGCCCCTGTTCGTTGGCCAGCTCCTTCTCCAACCGGGCCACGGTGCCGAGCATCCGGGGATCGTCGTAGTCCAGGAAACCGACCTGCGGGAGCTGCAGCAGGGACGCGTCAACCTCGGGGCTGCCGTAGGTCTGGGTGAACGAGTTGATGGTGGGGTCGAAACCCTTCGCCAGGATGTTCTCGCGAAGCCGGTCACGAAGTTCCGCCCACCGTTCCGCGTGCCCTTCAAGCCCGTGCTCACGGACGGCCCGTACTCCGCGATCGAATGCCGCCCACATCATCACCCGGGAATGGGTGAAGTACTTCAGCTCACCGCGCATCTCCCAGATGCCGTGATCGGGATCGTCGAAATGGTTCTCGGCGAAGCTCAGCAGCGCCCGCTGCAGCGGCCAGGAAAAGCTGTCCTCCAGCACTCCTCTGTTACGGAGCTTCTCCAGCACCACCATGACCTCCCCGACGACGTCTGCCTGGTACTGGTCGACTGCCCCATTGCCGACCCGGACCGGCGTGGACGCTTCGTAACCGGGCAGGTGATCGAGAATCTTCTCGGGCAACTCGCGCTCACCGCCCACTCCGTACATGATCTGCAGGTCTTCCGGGTCGCCGGCGACGGCACGCAGCAGCCAGTTGCGCCATTCCAGCGCCTCCTCCTGGTACCCGTGGGTCATCATCGCCTCAAGAGTGAGCGCCGCGTCGCGGAGCCAGCAGAAGCGGTAATCCCAGTTCCGGGCGCCACCGAAGTGCTCTGGCAGCGAGGTAGTGGGGGCGGCGACAATCCCGCCAGTGTCCTCGTGTGTCAGTGCTCGAAGGACGAGCAGCGAGCGTTTGACGATGGGATCGTACTCCCCCTGCTGCTCAAAGCTGGCGGCCCAGCCAGCCCAGTAGTCAATCGTCTCCCGGAGAGCGGTATCGACGTTGATCGGCTCGGGCATGGGCCGGTAGGAGGGGTACCAGACGAGTTCGAGGTCGACGGTTTCTCCTGCGGCGACAGTGAATTCGCCTTCGTGTCGGCGATGGGAGGCGTGCGGCAAGTGCTCACCGCGCAGCGCCAGGGCGTCAGGACCCGCTATCGCCGAGATGGCCTCGCCGCTGTCGTCGGCCTGCCTGCTGACCCAGGGGAGGATCTTCCCATAGCCGAAACGAACCACCAGTTCCTGGCGCATCTGCACAGTGCCGCTCAGCCCTTGGATCCTCCGTACCAAAGACGCGCGCCGGTCGCCGACCGGCATAAAGTCGGTCACCTGTACGTCCCCGGCGTCGGTCTGCCAACGGGTCACCATCACAAAGGTGGAATCAATGTAGCGCCACTCCACCACCTCGGCGGAGCCTGCTCCGGGCGCGGGAGCGATCAGCCATCGACCGTGGTCCTGCTCGCCCAGGAGCGCGGAGAACAGGGAATCAGAGTCGAACCGCGGGAAGCACAGCCAATCCACACTCCCGGTCTTCGAAATCAGCGCCCCGGTGTGCATGTCGGATACGAGTGCGTAGTCTTCGATCGGAGATTGCATGATTCAACTCAATCACATTCGCCCCCGTCGCCCCTGATCATGGCGGGCATCATGGCGGCCAGCGCGTGCCATCCAGTTGCGCGCGGACCACTGCGGGACGGTTGGTGGTGATTTCCTGGATGCCTAGTTCACGCATGAGTTCGACGTCGTCGGCGTCGTCGACCGTCCACACGCGGAGACGGATTCCCTCAGCCAGCCAGCGGCGCACCCTGGCTGGATGCGTCTTGACATAGTCAATCCCGGGGCCCGCCATGCCCGTCGAGTGGGAATCGATGTTCCGCTCGCCATCATTGAGAGCCCGGCGAAGCAGCCCGATCACCGCTGCCGCAGTCAGAGCACCCAGATGCAGTTCAGCCCGCAATTCGATGGGCCGCACGTCGGAGACCAACTGGCAGACGATGTGCGCCGGCACCTTCTCGAGCAGATGCTTCACGGAGTCGGGGTTGAAGCTCATGAAGCTGATACTCACGTTGGCGAGGGTTGAGCTGACCGGATCCCACCCCTTTTGCATCAAGAAGGTAATCAGCTTTTCTTCGAGTTTGAGCCCAAAGGGGCTGGGGTGCTTGAGCTCGATGGCGAGGGAAACGTCCCGGCCTGCCGCCAGCAGCAGTTCCAACAGATCCCCTAGTGAGAGGAACTGGTCGGCGATCCCACCATATTCAGGAGGGATGGTGGCACCCTTCCACGACGCGAAATCAAGATCCCGCAGTTCCCTCAGCGTATGGTCCGCAACGTCACCGGTTCCGCTTGAGGTCCTGTCGAGGGTGGAGTCATGGATACATACCAGCTGTTGATCACGGGTCATGTGGACATCGCATTCGACGCCGTCGGCGCCCTCAGCGAGCGCCTGGAGGTAAGCGGCCCGGGTGTGTTCGGCGAACTGGTGGCTGGCACCGCGGTGGGCGAAAATCGTGTACACCATGCCCCCTCCCGTCGGCAACCAGCATCTACCTGACACGGTACGCGAAATTGGTCAGCCCGGCGTGACTTACCCGGCCATACGCTGCTTTACTGGCTCAGACGGATGCACCCATCTGGCGCACCGCAACCCCCGGAGGATCCTTGAGCTCTCACCTAGCTGGCACTGACGCAGAACGGGCCGCCGGGCTGCGGCGCATGAAAATTGTTGCGACCGGACTGCTCGGTGTCATGGCGCTGATCTTCATTGTCGCGTTCGCGCTGCAGGACCAGTATCCCTGGCTGCAGTATGTGCGCGCCGCTGCGGAAGGCGGCATGGTCGGCGCTCTGGCCGACTGGTTCGCCGTGACCGCGCTCTTCAAACATCCAATGGGCGTCAAGATCCCCCACACAGCCATCATCCCCCGCAAGAAGGACCAGATCGGCGCCTCCCTGGGCCAATTTGTCGAGGAGAATTTCCTCTCCGAAGCGGTGGTGCAGCAGAAGCTCGCCTCGGTGGGAATCGCGCAGAAGGCAGGTGCGTGGCTGGCCACTCCGGGGGGTGCGGATCGGGTAGCCCTTGAGGGAGCAGCCTTGATTCGGGGCGCGTTCACCGTGCTCGACGACGACGCGGTGCAATCCGTGATCGAGTCGATGGTCCGGAAGCACCTGCTCACGCCCCCTTGGGGGCCGCCGGCGGGGAAAATCGCCGAGCGGATTTTTGAGGACGGCCATCACCATCAACTGGTGGACCTTCTGGTGGACCGCGCCGCCGACTGGGTGGACACCAACTATGACCTCGTGTCCGGCCTGGTTTCCCAGCGATCCCCTACCTGGGTGCCCCAGTTTGTGGACGGCCTCGTGGGGGACAAGGTGTACGTGGAGCTGACCAAGTTCATGCGGGCTGTTCAGACCAACCCTGACCATGATGTGCGGCTGGCCCTGGACAAATATCTCAAGGACCTGGCTCAGGACCTGCAGCACGACCCGGTCGTCATCGCCAAGGCCGAAGACATCAAGGCGCAGGTGTTGGGCGACCCTCAGGTGCGCGATCTGGCTGCACGCACCTGGACCACCATCAAGCAGGCCCTGCTGGAAGCGGTGGACGATCCGGACAGCGAGCTGACCCAAAACTTCAAGACGGCTGTCCGGGACTTCGGTCGCCGGCTGTCCACCGACGCGGAGCTGGCCGGGAAGGTCAACCGGTGGATTGCTGATGCGGCGGGCTACCTGGTGCGCACCTACCGCAGCGACATTGCGGCAATCATTACCGAGACCGTAGGCCGCTGGGACGCGGTCGAGACCTCACAGAAGATCGAACTGCAGATTGGAAAGGACCTGCAGTTCATCAGGATCAACGGCACCGTGGTCGGCTCCCTGGCCGGGTTGCTCATCTTCTCTGTTGCGCACGCCGTCTTCGGCTGACTCTCCGGTTCTCCTGGCGGTCAGCCACAGCACCCGGTTCCGGCGAACGCACCTCATCTATCGGGGGCGTTCGCCGGTTTGAGGCGCGGCAGCGTTGACCGGGCGCGTTAGCCGATATGAGGCGCAACCATCGGATCAGCGATCGAGGTCCTTCAGTAGTTCGCCGGGGACCACGTTCGGCGCGGGACCGAAGGCCTGAGCTGTTGCGGTGATCACCGCACGTCCCATGATGTGGTTGCCGGCTCCACCGACGACGGCCCCAATACCAAAGGGAAGAGCCCTACCCAGCAGCGCGCCGCCCTGTTTGGCCAGCATTTTACGGACGAAACGTCTCCGGATGCTGTGGCCGATGGTGCGTGCAATCGGTGAGGATACGCTTCCGCCCAGCACGGTACCCCAGTGCTCTGACGCTCCGCCGCCCGAGCCGCGAAGTACCGACTGAATGAGCGCGAGGCCCTCCTCGCCCATGAGGATGGCCATCACCAGGGTCCGGGCCCGTTCAGGATCACCGGTCTGGACGCCGTGAAGTTCAGCAATGGATTGGGCATACAGAGCCGTGGCTTCGAGAAACCCGACGGTAGCCGCAGCTGAAAGACCCAAAGATGCAATTGTTCCGACGGCGGGCACCACCGCCGTCGCTCCCACCGCTGCGCCGGTGACGGTAATGACTGCCAGATAGTGGCGTTCAAGGTCTGCGCTAATCTCAGCTGCGGTGGCCTGCGGGTGCTTTGCATACATCCGGCGGAGATTCGCAAGCACCAGCGGCCGCTGCACCTCGATGGCCCGCTCAACGGTGCGCTGGATGCCCGCCTTCGGCTTTCCCTCCTTGTCGAAGAGCGCTCCATTGGCCATCCTGGACGCCGGATTAAGATTAGGCAGTTTCATGGCTGGCTTCCTTCACTTGAAAGTGTTCAACACGGCACTAAGGCCGGGGATAGATCACGACAAAAAACGCCGCCGGGTTGCCCCGACGGCGTTCTTTGCACGTCTGAATTAGGCGCGTGACTTGTTCCGGCCGGTGATGGCACCGTAAACAACCAGAACGATCAGCGAGCCGCCGATAGCCAGCAGCCATGACTCAAGCGAGAAGAATTCGTTCATGTCGGCACCGAACAGCGCGCTGCCGATCCAGCCGCCGAGCAGTGCGCCGACAACGCCCAGGATGAGGGTGATTACCCAGCCGCCAGCCTGCTTGCCGGGAAGGATGAGCTTGGCGATTGCGCCAGCGATGAGGCCTAGAAGAAGGAATGCGAAGAAACCCATGGAATACTCCTTGTAATCGGGTCTTGTCTACGAGTGATACGTATAACAAAAGTGCTGTAATGCAGGATGTCCCCACACAAGCTTTCAACCATCCTACTTCATCAGCGTGCTTAGCTTTGAATTAGCGCGGTGCTGAGTTCATTAAACCTCCAAGGCTGGGTTTTTCAATAGACCACGCCGGTATTGATTTGATAACAGTTAGTCGTTTTGGTAGTCGCGGCGCGCGGGGTCAAGCAGCCCAGTTAACGGCCATAAACTGGAAGCACAGTATGCTGACGACTACGTCACACTGATACGCCGGGCGGATCACCGGATTCGCCCCGCCGGCCAATTCAGCCGCCGCCTGCGTTATATCGAAGGAGTAGTAGACAGAATGAGAATCGGTTCTTCAATCGTCCTTATTGCACTGGGTGCAATTCTTGCTTTTGCCGTCGCGGATGGCGTCGACTTCGTCGACCTCACCCTGGTGGGTTACATCCTGATGGGTGTCGGAGTACTCGGGCTCATTATTTCACTGGTAATGAATGCGCCCCGCAGCCAGCGTCGGGTCTCCGAATCCCGTTCGGTCCAGGACCCCAACACCGGCGAGACAGTCACTCGCAACGAGACACGCGATGGCGGCATCTAGCACCACCCCGCAAAGAGAAGGCGCTGCCAGCCCAGGCTGGTGGCGTTTTTTCTGCCAAAAAATGATTGACAAACAAAGATAAACACAGATATAGTCACTCAATCAGACATTTACTGTGATGATAGTCACCGCCGCAAGGAGGCCGCAGTGTTCGCCGAAGAACGCCATAGCAGGATCGCCACACTCGTCGTAGCCGAGGGTCGCGTCAGCGTCGCCGAACTCGCTGAGCGCTTTAACATCACCAGGGAGACAGTCCGGCGCGACCTGGCACTCCTGGAAGATGCCGGGGTGTTGCGCCGGGTTCATGGGGGTGCGGTTACGGGCGGCTACAGCAGTACCAGCGAATTGAGCCTAAACAGCCGCGCTGGTCAACATCAGAATGAAAAGGCACGCATCGCCAAGGCCGCCCTGAGCATGATTCCCGATGCCGGATCAATAGTCCTCGACGCTGGCACCACGACCGGCCACCTCGCCGAATTGCTGGCACACGAGGCCAGAGCAGACCTGGTGGTCATCACCCACGCCGTTCCTATCGCGCAGTCGATCGCGTCCTCCAATCTGCACCTTGAACTGGTGGGAGGGAGGGTACGTGGCCTAACGAGCGCCGCTGTCGGAAGCCACACCATCGATCGTTTCACCGGCTACCGCCCCGATATTGCCTTCGTGGGGGCGAACGGCGTTCACTCGACCTTCGGGCTGAGCACACCTGACCCCGACGAAGCTGCAGTAAAGACCGCCATTGTCAGGTCGGCACGCCGCGTGATCGCGGTGGTGGACGCTTCCAAACTGGAGCAGGAGACTCTTGTCGGCTTCGCTTCCCTGACCGACATTGACACCTTGGTTACCGACCGGACACCCACCTCAGTCCTGGCTGCGGCTCTGGCGGACGCCGATGTAGAGGTGGTGGTCGCGTGATCATCACCCTGACCGTGAATCCCAGCCTCGACCGGACTGTCGAGCTTGCCGATGAACTGGTGCGCGGCAGCGTCCAGCGTGCCACCACAGCGCATCAGGAATCCGGGGGCAAAGGCGTCAACGTCTGCCGGGCCCTCAATGCCTCAGAGGTGGCGTCGACAGCTGTGCTCCCCGGCGATCCCGACGACCCGGTGCTCGCAGGCCTCCGCGCCGCTGGCGTACCGTTCCGGAACGTGCCGATCGGAACCTCACTCCGTAGCAATATCACCCTGACGGAACCTGACGGCACCACCACCAAGATCAACGAGCCTGGGCCGATCCTCGGATCGGCCCAGCTTGACCTCCTACTGGAAACGGTGGTGTCTGAATGCTCAGGAGCCACCTGGCTGGTACTGGCCGGTTCGCTTCCGCCGGGAGTCCCGACCACGTTCTACGCAACGGTGATCCAGGCGGTCAGGGCTCGCTACCCCGGGAACTCACCACTGATCGCTGTCGATTCCTCTGGTGCGCCGCTCACCGACAGTCTGGCCACTGGGATTACGCCGGATCTACTGAAACCCAACGCCGAGGAGCTCGCCGAGCTGAGCGGCGTAGCCGACGGCGAGGCGCTTGAGGCTGACCCCGCCCTGGCTGCGGCCGCTGCTACCGCACTGGTCGATACCGGCGTCGGCGCGGTCTTGGCCACCCTGGGGGCCCGCGGAGCACTTCTGGTCACCGGCAACGAATCGTGGCAGGCAACGCACCCGCCGGTCGCGGCCCGGTCCACCGTTGGCGCCGGGGATTCCGCCCTCGCCGGATACCTGCTGGCCCACACGGCCGGCCAGTCCCCTGAGGACTGTCTGAAACAGGCGGTCGCCCACGGATCCGCGGCTGCCGCGCTGCCCGGCTCGACGGTTCCGGCACTGCACCAGACCACGCCGGACGCCGTCGTTACCCACCGCCTTCCACACACCACCACCCCCACCCATACCCCGCTCGATGCACCACTTCCAAAGGAGGAAGATTAATGGCACAGCTGATTACGACCGAGCTCGTCACACTGGATCAAGACCTGGGCTCTGACCGTCAGCAGGTGATCCGCCGGTTGGCGGATCAGGTTGCTGCCACCGGCAGGGCAACCGCCGCAGACGGCCTCTACGCCGACGCGCTGGCCCGGGAGGAGAAGACCGCCACTGGCATTCCGGGCGGCATTGCCATCCCTCACTGCCGGTCCACCTCGGTTACCGAGCCGACGCTCGCGATGGCCCGGCTGAACCCCGCCGTGGATTTCGGTGCCAAGGACGGCCCCGCGGACCTGATCTTTTTCATTGCAGCACCCGATGGCGCGGACCAGGAGCACCTGAAGCTGCTCTCGAAACTGGCCCGTTCCCTCATCAAGAAGGACTTCACAGCGGCACTGCGTTCAGCGGCCACCGAACAGGACGTGGTTGACCTCGTCCAGGGCGCGCTCGATGCCGGTCCACGGCAAAGCAGCCAGGCAACACCGGCAACTCCAACCCCATCCAGCGAAGGTGAGCCAGCCCCCGCGGGAACCGGGCATGATACGCCGAAACCCCGCCGGATCGTCGCCGTCACAGCCTGCCCCACCGGCATTGCCCACACCTACATGGCAGCAGATTCGCTGGTTGCCGCTGCCAAGGAGCGCGGGGTGGACCTTCAGGTCGAAACCCAGGGTTCCTCCGGCGCCACTCCCCTACCGGCAGACGTGATCGCCGCAGCGGACGCCGTGATCTTCGCCGTCGACGTCGACGTCCGGGACCGGAACCGTTTCGCCGGTAAGCCCGTCATCACCTCCCCCGTCAAACGGGGCATCGACGAGCCCGGCATGATGGTTGACGAGGCACTGGCCGCCGCCGACAACCCGAACGCACGTCGCGTACAGGGCACCACCGAATCCCAGTCACAGCAGACCGACGACGGCGGTGAAGGCATCGGACGCCAGCTCAAGCGCGCGCTGCTCACCGGTGTCAGCTACATGATTCCGTTTGTTGCGGGCGGCGGTCTTCTGATCGCCCTGGGCTTCCTGCTCGCGGGCTACGAGATTGCCCTGACGAACGCCGACGGTGTTGGTAACGCCGACGCAATGCTGACCCAGTACACCCTGCTCAATTTGCCGCCGGAGGGCCTCGGCGTCTTCCTTGGTGCGGTCTTCTTCAAAATCGGCGGCCTGTCGATGGACTTCCTCATTCCGGCGCTCGCCGGCTACATCGCGTACGCGCTGGCTGACCGGCCGGGCATCGCCCCGGGCTTTGTCGCCGGTGCCGTTGCAGGGTTCATGGGAGCCGGTTTCCTCGGCGGTATTGTCGGCGGCCTGCTGGCAGGCTACATCGCCTTGATGATCGGCCGGATCAAGGTGCCCCGCTGGCTCCGCAGCCTGATGCCCGTGGTCATCATCCCGCTGCTGGCCTCCATCGCCGCGTCAGGGCTGATGATTCTCGTCCTCGGTGGACCGATCGCTTCGCTGACCGCCTCCCTCAATGACTGGCTCTCGGGCATGACCGGCGCGGCAGCTATCCTTCTCGGAGTGATTCTCGGCCTGATGATGGCCATCGACCTGGGCGGACCCATCAACAAGGTCGCCTACTCCTTCGCCGTCGCCGGACTAGGTGCCGGTGCTGTGGCCAATCAGGCACCGTGGGAGATCATGGCAGCAGTCATGGCCGCAGGAATGGTTCCACCGCTCGCCATGGCACTCGCCACCGTGCTCGACCGCCGCCGCTTCTCGGTGGCCGAACGGGAGAATGGAAAGGCTGCATGGTTGCTGGGCGCAGCGTTCATCTCCGAAGGCGCAATTCCCTTTGCAGCGGTCGATCCACTGCGCGTCATTCCCGCCAGCATGCTGGGCTCAGCAGTGACTGGAGCCATCATCATGGGCTCCGGGGTCACCTCACAGGCACCGCACGGTGGTATCTTCGTCTTCTTTGCCATCGGGAATGTCGCTATGTTTATTGTGGCAGTCCTTGTGGGCACGATTATCTCGGCGCTCACGGTGGTAGCCCTGAAACGCTTCGCCACGCGGAAGACCGAAGACACCCCCGTCATCGAGACGGTCGCCGCCTAACCGAACCCGGGAGGGTCTTTCAATGACGAAACTTACCGGAGTCGGGGTTAGCCCCGGCCGCGTGATCGGGCCTGTCCTGCAGATGCCTGCCAGCGCAAGAGAACCGCGCGCTGACGAGCGGTGGGGGGCGGACACAACCGCCGAGGCAGAGACCGCACGGCTGAAGACGGCCTCCAAGGCTGTCCAGGCCGAGCTGAAGCGACGCGCCGATGCCGCGACGAAGGACGCGAGCGCAGTGCTGGAAGCAACAGCAATGATGGCAGCCGACCCGATGCTACTGAAATCAGCGGCCAAACTCATTGCCGCCGGCACCTCAGCTGAACGCGCCGTGTGGGAAGCCGGTTCGGCCGTGGCAGAGATGTTGTTGAGTCTCGGCGGTTACATGGCCGAACGGACGCAGGACGTTCACGACGTGCGGGCGAGGCTGGTGGCTGAACTGCGCGGGCTTCCAGCTCCGGGAGTTCCGACCTCCGAGCAACCCTTCATCCTCGCGGCAGAGGACCTTGCCCCGGCGGACACGGCAACCCTCGACTCCACCCAGGTCCTGGCTCTGATTACCAGCAGCGGTGGCCCTCAGTCCCACACCGCGATCCTTGCCCGCGCGCTGGGCCTCCCGGCAGTTGTGGCAGCAACCGGTGCTGACGCCATCGAGGCCGGGACGAGTGTGTACGTTGACGGTGCGACCGGCACCATCATCACCGACCCCGGCGACGACGAGCGCGCTGCGGCGGCCCGATGGGTCGAACAGACGGCTGCACTCGGGACGTTCAACGGAACGGGTACCACGTCCGACGGACACTTGGTGCCGCTGTTGGCGAACGTGGGGTCCGGCAAGGATGCTCGCGCTGCAGCAGCTGCCGGGGCCGAAGGCGTGGGTCTGCTCCGTACCGAGTTCTGCTTCCTGGATCGTGAGACGGAGCCCAGCGGCGAAGAGCAGGCGTCAGCCTACCGGGAAGTGTTCGATGCGTTTCCGGGCCGCAAGGTGGTGGTCAGGACACTCGACGCGGGCGCTGACAAACCGCTACCGTTCCTCACCGACGCCTCGGAGCCCAACCCTGCGCTGGGAGTCAGAGGGTACCGGACCGGAACCGTCAGCCCCGGAGTGCTAACCCGCCAGCTTCAGGCGATCGCCAGGGCCGCCGCCGACACGGAAGCGGAGGTATGGGTGATGGCACCGATGATCTCGACTGCCGCCGAGGCCAAATCCTTTGGTGAAATGTGCCTGGCCGAGGGTCTTGACCAGCCCGGCGTGATGGTCGAAGTACCTTCGGCAGCGCTGACGTCCGAAGCCATCCTGCAGCATGTGGGGTTCGCCTCGCTGGGCACGAATGACCTCACCCAGTACACGATGGCCGCCGACCGGCAGCTGGGACAGTTGGCCACCCTCAACGACTCGTGGCAGCCTGCCGTGCTGCAGCTGATCAAACTCACTGTCGCCGGCGCTGAGTCGGCAGCCGCAGGCACTGCGGAGGCGAAGCCGGTGGGGGTGTGTGGCGAGGCCGCGGCTGACCCCGCCCTCGCCGTCGTGCTGGTCGGTTTGGGCGTGCAGACGCTCTCCATGTCAGCTCGATCGCTCCCCACCGTCGCGGCGGTCCTCGCCTCAGTGACCCGCACCGAAGCCCAGGAGCTGGCAGCCCTGGCCCTCGCCGCTCCGACAGCCGACCTCGGACGCACCGCCGTCCGTGAACGGCTCCCCATTCTGGAAACCCTGGGCCAGTAAGCGCCCCAACCAAGGAGGAACCCTATGTCAGAACGCAAAGCCACAGTCGCGAGCCGGGTCGGCCTGCATGCACGGCCAGCAGCAATCTTCGCTGAGGCGGCAGGTGAGCTCCCCCTGGAAGTCACCATCGCCATGGAGGGTGAACCAGCTGAAGATGCGATGGATGCCTCAAGCATCCTGTCGCTGATGGGGCTCGGGGCCTCCCACGGCGACGTCGTCGTACTTCGTGCAGACGGCGACGGCGCCGAGGAGGCCCTCGAGTCCCTGGCGAAGATCCTGGAAACAGACCACGACGCCTAGACGGATCTACGCCTAGGCTCGGGCCTGGTCTCCCCCTCCACTGGTGATCGACGCGTCAGCCATTGACGATTCCATCGCCTTCTGGCGCTTCTTCATCCAGAACGACAGGGCGAAGATCAGCGCGAGGGTCGCGTAAATCACCGCCGCGATCGGTGAGGTAATCAGCGCGGTTGGATCACCCTGCGAGATGGCCATGGACCGGCGGAGCTGATCCTCGAAGATGGGACCGAGGATCAGCCCCACCACCAGCGGTGCGATCGGGTAGCCGTAGCGGCGCATGAAAAACCCGAGAATGCCGATGATTAGTAGAATCCAGACATCCACCGGCGTGAAGTTCACCGAGAACGCCCCCAGCGCTGCAAAGACCAGGATCCCTGCGTACAGGTAGGGACGGGGGATCTGAAGAATTTTCACCCATAGCCCCACCAGCGGCAGGTTCAACACCAGGAGCATCAGGTTGCCGACGTAGAGGCTGGCAATCAGGGCCCAGACCAGCGCGCCTTCGACCTCGAACAGCAGGGGGCCAGGCTGGATCTGGTAGCGCTGGAATGCCACCAGCATAATCGCCGCCGTGGCGGTGGTGGGGATGCCCAGCGTTAGCAGCGGAACCAGCACCCCCGCAGCGGCAGCGTTATTGGCCGATTCGGGGCCGGCGACCCCCTCGATGGCACCCTTTCCGAACTGCGCTTTGTCCTCCCCCTTGGCGAGCTTGCGTTCAGCCGCGTAGGAGACGAAGGTGGCGACGTCGGCGCCGCCTGCCGGAATGGTCCCAATGGGAAACCCGATGAAAGTGCCCCGTAGCCAGGGCTTCCAGGACCGGCGCCAGTCCTCACGCTTCATCCACTTCCGCCAGTTGCCGCTGACCGGGATCACATCGACCGCCCCGTGACGCATCCGCGAAGCGATGTAGAGCGCCTCGCCCATCGCGAAAAGCGCCACAGCAACCAGCACCACATCGATACCGTCGGTGAGGAAGGGATTGCCAAAGGTATAGCGCTGCTGGGCCGTCAGGGCGTCAACACCAACCAGGGCAAGGAACAACCCGATACACAGTGAAGCGAGCCCGCGCAGCACCGAGGCGCCCAGGAGCGCGCCCACGGTCAGGAAGGCAACGACCATCAGCGCAACGTACTCAACCGGACCAATCTGAACGGCGAACTCGGCGAGCATTGGGGCGAGGAAGGTCAGCAGAACTGTGGCAATGGTGCCCGCGACGAACGAGCCTAGCGCCGCCGTCGCCAGCGCGGCAGCCCCGCGACCCGCTTTGGCCATCTTGTTGCCCTCAAGGGCAGTGACCACGGACGCCGATTCACCCGGCGTGTTCAGCAGGATCGACGTCGTCGACCCGCCGTACATGCCGCCATAATAAATGCCGGCGAACACAATGATTGCGGCAGTCGGGTCGAGGCTGTAGGTGATGGGCATCAGCAGTGCGATGGCCATCGCCGGGCCGATCCCGGGGAGCACCCCAACCGCAGTTCCCACGAGCACGCCGCCCAGGGCGAACAGCAGGTACATCGGCTGCATAGCAACCGAGAAACCCTCCATCAGGGCCATGAAGTTATCCATTGAAGATCTCAACCCCTTCCAGGAGGAACCCGGCGGGCAGCGAGACACCCAGGAGACCGGCAAACACGAACTGCAGCACCAGCGCCATGACGACGGCGATCACCGCGTTGCGCCACCATGACAGGCTGCCCAGAGTCCAGCTGGCCCCGAAGAACAGGACCGCAGCGGCAACCGGCCAGCCTGCCGGCACGATGAGCAGGATGTGCAGCGCGACGAACCCCACCAGCTTGGCAACCGTCAGCCAGTCGGTTTTCGCGTTGGGGTCCACGTCTTCGCCCTCTTCGGGTGCGCCCCGACGGCCTCTCAACAGCTGAATGATGATGGCGGTGCCCAGGAAAATCAGCAGACCTGACACGATGAATGGGAATTCGCGGGGGCCGATACCGGTGGCTGACGGCGGCGTCTTGATGCCTGCGCCAGCAACCAACCCGACAATGCCGAGGCTGAGGACCCCAGCCGCAAAAATGATTTCTCCGATGGGCCGACCGGCGGCGTGACTGCCGCCAGCCTGGACCTCTGGTGAGTGAGTGCTCATAGCGGCTACAGCAGACCGATGTCTGTCAGGGTCGTCTTGACCGTTTCAATGTCCTCGTCGAGGAATGTCTGGAACTCCTCGCCGACGAGGAAAGCATCAGCCCAGTTGTTCTCGGTCAAGGTCTCCTGCCACGATTCAGTTTCGTGGAGGTCGGTGATCAGCTCGGTCAGGACGGCTGTTTGCTCCTCGTCGATCGTGCCTGGAGCAACGACGCCGCGCCAGTTGGTCAAGACCACGTCTATACCCTGATCGGTGAGGGTCTCAACCTCGGGCACCTGACCGGCAGGTTCCCCGCCGGAGACTGCCAGTGCGCGAACCGTTCCGGCTTTGACCTGCTCGGCGTATTCGCCGACGCCTGAGATACCAGCAGATACCTGGTTGCCCAGCAAAGCAGCCAACGATTCGCCGCCGCCGGAGTACGGAATGTAGTTGAGCTTGTCGGGGGCCACGCCCTCGGCCTCGAGGATCATTCCAGCGAGGATGTGGTCCGCACCTCCGGCCGAGCCGCCAGTGATCGATACTGCCTGCCCGTTCTCGTCGATGTCAGTCACCAGGTCCTCAATGGTCTGGTACGGGGAATCAGCTGGCACGACGACGATCAGCGGCTCGTCGGTAAGCCGCGCAATTGGCGTGGTGTCCTCAATCCGGGTTTCCGCGGAATTGGTCTCCACTGCACCCACCATGACGTAGCCCATCACCATGAGGGTGTTGGGGTCCTGTTCGGTGGCGAGTTGGGCCAGGCCGTTGGTGCCGCCGGCACCGCCGACGTTGACCACTGAGGCGCTCCCAACCAGCTCGTTCTCTTCGAGATCGGCCTGGATGGCTCTTCCGGTCTGATCCCAGCCGCCGCCCGGATCGGCGGGAACCACGATGTTCAGGCGATCTATGCCGCCTTCGGGGGTTTCGCCACTGCTGTCACCGCACGCCGACAGTACCAATACCGATGCGGCCGCCGCCGCGACCAAAGCTGAACTGCGCTTCATTGGGCGATCAAGCTTCATGATGAATTCCTTTCCTGGGCGTGATGCAGATCACCAAGCCGTCCGGTTCATCGTAGGGAGCCATGATCTGGTGGAGAAGAATATGGACATAACGCGCGTATTGGTCATTACGGTCATGAGATCCGCGGCGTCGAATGGGCCCTGACGTGCCAAAATGGCTTCATGATCCAATCAATGTCGCTTAGGTCACAGTTGTTTCTTCTGCAGCTGTCGATCGTGCTGATCATTGTTCTCATCGCTGGGTCAGTGGCAATCCGAATGCAGGAGCAGCAGATTCGCGATGCGTACGAATCGCGAATGGTTGGGGTAGCCCAGTCGGTGGCGCAACTGCCCACCATCATCGAAGCGTTCGACGATGAACGTCCCAGCGACACCATCCAGCCGATAGCAGCCCTGATTGCCCAGTCGACCAACGTCACCTACGTGGTGGTCACCGATGACTCCGGGATCCGCTATTCACATCCGAACCCGGACATGATCGGGAGCATGGTCTCCACCGATCCCTCAGTTCCGCTGTCGGGAGAAACGTTCGTGGGTACCCAGACAGGAACGCTGGGAGAGTCGTGGCGCGTGAAGGTCCCCATTTTCGCTGCTGACGACTCGGTGATCGGTACCGCCTCAGTGGGAATCCTCGAGTCCCGGCTCAGCCAGGATCTTCAGGAGGATCTGCCCCAGTTGCTGGTCTGGCTGATCGCTGCGGCCCTGATGGGATCAGCAGGAGCCATTTACGTGTCCCGTCTGGTCTGGCGCCGGATCTACAAACTCGAACCTGAAGAAATTGCCACCTTGCTCGAGACCAGGGACGCCATGTTGCACGGCATCGGCGAAGGAGTGGTCGCCGTCGACGAACGCGGGAACCTGGCACTCATTAACGATGAGGCGCGGCGGTTGCTGGGTCTAGATGACTCGGCCGTTGGGCGTCCCATCGACGATGTGCTGGAACCAGCACTCGGCGGGATGCTCAATTCGGACGGGGCGGTGGAAACCACAGTGCTGGTGGGCGAACGGGTACTCCTGGCCCAAGCCAACCGCGCAGTTGTTGACGGTAGACGGGTGGGTAGCGTGCTGATCCTCCGTGACCGCACGGAACTGCACCAGTTACTCCAGGACCTGGACGGGGCCCGGGATGTCACCCAGGCTTTACGCGTGCAGGCTCACGAGTTCTCCAACAAAATGCACATCATTTCCGGCTTGCTGGAACTCGACCGAACCGAGCAGGCGGTTGATTTCATCACCCGGTCCGGGCACGGTGGATCGGTGGTCTCAGGCGACCTCTGCCCGGGGATCACCGACCCCGACGCGGCGAGCCTGCTGATGGCGAAGAGTACGATCGGCGAGGAAAAGAACATCCGGGTGATCGTTGACGGGAATTCTACGTTGCATCCCGACGGGACCACTGATCAGGTGACCATCCTGGGAAATTTGATTGACAACGCGATGGAGGCGATCGTCTCCAACGGGACGATCCATATTTCGACTACAGCCAACGAGACGGGGTGCGTGATCACGGTGTCCGACGACGGACCAGGTGTTCCGGAGACTGCACGGCAGCAGATCTTCGAAAGCGGCATCACCACCAAGGCCGATAGCTCATCAGCTGCACGAGGCTTCGGGCTTTCACTGGTTCAGAGGGTGACCGAACGCCGGAAGGGCGAGATCTCCGTGACCGATTCCCCACTGGGAGGTGCCGAGTTCAGGGTCAACCTGACCCCTGCTCCTGCGCCGGTTCCAGTGGGCGTGGAGCGCCAGTGACACAGTTGATCCGCACAGCAGTCATTGATGATGACCGGGAGGTGGCTGGGATCCATACCGGGTTCCTCCTGGCCCATGGAGGGTTTGACGTGGTCGGTGTTGCCTACAACGGAACCGACGGGCTGCGACTGATAACCAACGATCGACCAGAGTTGGTGCTGCTGGATATTCACCTACCGGACCTATCGGGTATTGAGGTACTTCGCGCGGCTCGGAATTTGCCCGGCGATCCCGTGGACATCATTGCCATTACCGCTGCCCGTGAACTCGAGACGGTGCGCGCTGCGATGGCGGGAGGTGTGCTGCACTACCTGGTGAAGCCGTTCAACTCGAAGGTCCTTCTGGAACGTCTTGACCAGTATGTTGCCCATCGGCGCAGCATCATCGAACACAGCGCCGGGGGGTCCCCCACGCTCGATCAGGCGGTGATTGACCGGCTCCTGGGCCCCGCGCAGGAACGACGGGGAGCGGGTGGCGGATCACGATCGTCGCAAAAAACACTCCCGCTTGTCCTGCCGAAAGGACTATCAGGTCCGACCCTTGAAGCTGTGATCGGCGATCTCCGGTCGCACCCCGACGGGTCGTCAGCATCGGAAGTTGCCCTGAGGCTCGGATTGGCGAGGGTGAGCGCTCGTCGCTATCTTGAGTATCTGGTAGCTCGGGACCAAGCGAAAATCACGCCCAAATATGGCGCCGCGGGCCGGCCGGAGAAACGCTACGCCTGGACCGGCTGACCCACAAAGCACGGGTAGGTGCGTCCACCCGTTCTAATGGACGCCCCAACCCGCACTGTAGCTCCGCCGTCCCCCACGGCAAGCGGAGTTACACAATCATAATTTTGACATACGATGATGAAAACGTGAATACCCGGGGGGTAATCAATCACAAATAGTCAAACATCACGCAAGATGATTGGCACGCGGCGTCAACTCAGTCCGCCTTCGTGACGCCCAGATAATCGTCAGGCCGCTCGTCACCAGTAAGATCGCGCCGAAGGGCAGACCGATTTCCCACATTCCAAGGTGCTCCTCGGATACCAGACTCATCACCGCAAAGACTACGACTGCTCCGAAGCCGACGGCCAGCAGCGCCGACGCGCTCCGGTGCGCGGGTCGCCCGGCGGGATCCACAAGACCTTTCAGGGCGGGCAGGATTAGGCAGGCTGCGACGTAAGCCGGGTAGAGCCTCCCCGCTTCCGCGTAAAGACGAACCGTTTCCTGATTCCCGTAGGCGAAGAGGCCGGTAGAGCTTTCTGGGAGGTCGCTGATCGCAAAGAGTACGACGGTAGATAAAACAACCACTGCCAACACCGTGACGCCAATTGGGCCGACGATAAGCCAACGCGTACGTGGCGACCTAAACGCCGCGGCAATGCGGAGCCCAAGCAGCACGAAAACCGCATACAGAGAGAGCCGGATCACGAGATTGGCGATATTGATTCCACCAAGGAGCCTGTCGCAGGGGAGGTAAATCTGCGGCAGGCTCAGGCCCACAGCGATAACCAGCAGGACCAGTGCAACGAAAATCCCCCGCCCCCTCCCCCGGAGGGCATCAGGAAGGCGCAGCAGGACAAACGCTGTGCAAAGCCCCAGCACTATCCACTGGATCACCTGCCCATTCATCCGAGGTTCTCCCAAAGGTCCTGGTCCCGGCTACTGGCTAGCTCGAGCTTTTTCAACGACTTACCCAGCACGTCCAGACGGTCGCGCGCCAGCAGCACCAGCTCCGCATCTGACAACATACCCAACGCCCGATTGCGACCGTCGGCCGGCCATCCACCCTCTGCTGAAGTGAGGAGACTGGTCACAACCAACCCACTGGCGAGCGAGACCCCAGCGACCCGTGCAGCCTCGACTGCGAGTTCAGGTGTCAGCCGGCCAGCAGTGAGCTGCGCTGATAGATTCTGCGGAGCAATCCCTGCCCGGGCGGCGAGTCCCTGACGCAGCTCGCCCCGGTCCACCGCGTCAATCCAAGCCCGCACCGAATTCCGATGCGGAAACGGTGCCAGCTCAAACCGGACGTCCCGGCCGGCCGCCTCCTCATCCTGGCTACGGGCCACAATGAGTTTCAACACATCGATGTGTGAAACCTGGCTGATCAGCTCCGCGTCGGTTGGCTCCCGGATCCCTGTAGGGAGGTCCCGGTAACCATCAAAATTGCCGAGCTCGTGTGCTGGGTTCAACCCATAGGCTCGGGCACTACTGACGACGGTGCCAATCGCCACCTTCCCACGCACCAGCTGCTGGCCGAGGGTGGACCTCTTGATTCCTGCCTTGCGGCAAAGGTCCGCGACAGTGTCGTCGGGCGCAATCCGAGAACGCCACAGCTGAAATGACTTAGCTGTGACCGCCATTACGACCCCTCAATTGGACTTGTAGTGCAAAAGTTGAAGTATACTGAGATCGCTGGCTCCCCATTCTGCGATTCCCCCATACGCAGAACGCGGAGCCAGTCTCAATTTAACGGCCGGCTCCCTTTCGAGGTGGGTGGCACGGCCATCTGGGGCGGCGGGCTACCAGCGGGCCTTCTTTTCTGTCTTGCCCTGCTTCCCGCTGCGGTGGACCGGTTGGTGGTTGGGCCCGGTGCTCCGCGATCCCGCCAGCTTCCCGAAATCTGGGTTCTTTTTCTCCAGCGCAAGCTTGGCCCGTGGGTCATCCTGAAGCTTTTTCGCCGCCAAGTCCGACAACTGTACCGACAGTTCTTCGGGCTTGTCCTGGGATTGGCTTGTGGCGTGGTTTTTCGATTGGTCGGTCATGATGATCCTTAGATAGTCGACCGCCGAACTCGATTCAACGGCCGCTGGGTGAGTAAGAAACGTCGCTCGGAGGCACGGCCTCTACAAGCATGGTTTTCGATAGGAAGCAGGTAATCCCTGAAGGGCTACTCGAAAATTAGTGTTCTCATGTGCCTAAACTTACACGCTGCCCAGCAGGTCGGCCAGAGCTGCACCGGGACTGACTAGATGGATTTGCTGCTGGTCGGCAGTTCGCGCCCCATCGAGTCGGTTGGAATAACTCCGGCGGCCGTCTCGGCTACTCGTAGCGCCGCCTCCAACCCTGCTACGGCCCTTTCGTACTCGGAGCTGTCCACCTCGTCGCCCTCGAACCGCTCCCGCAACAACGCCGCCGTACGCATTGATCGGATCAACTGTGACGTGTCGCTTCGGCTGAGGTCAGTCATCGCCGGGAAGTCGATTGCCGCGGCCGGATCCAGCTCATAGGTGACCCATTGCTGCAGGACTCTCTCGTGCCTGGTCCGCAGGCCTTCGCGCACCTCCCGTATCTTCTCAGCCTGGACCCTGCGTCGGCGTTCACGCTCGCCCCGCCATAGCCAGCCCACTGCTACACCAGCGAAAACCAGCGCCCCTGCGCTGACCACTCCCCCGCTCCCGGGCACTGTTGCTACTGCGCCGATGATGACGAACACGACAGCGAGAAGACCCGAGAATCCGTACCAGAACAGGGAGTCGGCGTCGTCGTTCCGCCTCAGGGACCTGGACAACGCGAAGGCTGTTGCCGCGGAGAGGATCCCCACCAATGCAAGGGCAATCGCCGCGTGAAAGATGAAACTGGCAGCATCCATAAGTTGTCCTCTCAGCGGGGCCGAGGTCTCGAACCGGGGTGGGCCGAAACCGTGGCGCCCAGATGGAATTGCCTACTATCTATTCAAACGCTTAATCGGGCGGAGTCAATCCCCGCTTCTTGCCTGAAACGCAAAGAATCCCCGCCGTTACGCTTAACGGCGGGGATTCCTTGTTCGGGTATCCCACTAAGGTGGGCCCTGAGGGGCTCGAACCCTCGACCCACGGATTAAAAGTCCGATGCTCTACCATCTGAGCTAAAGGCCCGCATCATCCCTGACCACCGAAGTGGTCGAAATGACCTGCCTACATTATCGCATCCTCCCCCGGTGTGCCGAACGCAGCCATTTGGCGCACCGTCGACAGCCGAGTGAGTGAAGAGCAGGTTGTCCCGGATGGTACCGGGCAGCTGAATTCCGCTTCCGGTTCAGCTGCTCTGGCTGGAAGGAAATGGCAGGAGTATCCTCAATTCATGAGCGGCAACTACGAGAACCAGAGTCCACGGCATCATAAGCCCAAGCCCTTCGCGCCACTGGACTTTGAAGTTTTCGCAGGCGGTGCCGATCCCTCAAGGGTGTCGGAGGCCGCCCATCTCTCAGCGCACGCACTGGTTCACCATGGCCGCCTTGCTGACGATCCGGACATCACCCAGCGTCTTGTTGAGTTGGCCGACCAGCAGGGTCTTGAAGCAATCGCGGAGATGTGGGCGGAAAGCCCCGCACGGTCCCTTCCCGGTGCGCTGTGGCGTCTCTATGCCCTCAGGGCGGCTACCCAGCAGAACCCCGAACGCATCGCCGCCTATTTTGAGTCCGGCAAGGATGTGGCGCAGGTCTCCAAGGTCGTCGCTGGCGTTGCCGAGCCACCGGGCGCAGAGGAGGTGCGGTCCATGGCCGACACCATTCTTTCGGGTGCCTTCGAGGGCGAGTTCGATGTCGCACTCGAGCGTTTCGCCGCATTCTGCCGGGTGATTGCCCTGGGCCAGACCCACCATGCCGACGACGCCGAACCAGCCAATGGGGTGCACGCAGCCAAGCTGACCCGCAATTCGCACCAGCTGATCAAGACCGCCGAGGACCTTGAACACGCTGCTGCCTCTTGGCGCCGGGGCGAATTGGACTAGTTGGCGCTGGGACGCCGGTCAATATTGACATGAGCGCACCGGAGGAGAACACTGAAAGTGGTGTCGGACCGTGGAACCCCCGGGCTTCAACATTTAGCCGCTTCGAGCGGCCTTCCGCCGAGAGGCGCTCCCGGTTCGACACCATTTTTGTGCCTACTGAACGAAATCTGAGTGGCAACGGCAATGCAGCCGGGCACCGGGGCGGCGACAACTAGTCGAAATGAGCCTGTCAGTTATTCTTAGGCAGCAACCGATCAACTCGATGCCCCGGCAGGTTAGGTAGTCCACGTGAAGCTTCGCCTCTTCCCACAGGAGGATGCTGGCCTTGTCCTGCTCTCGGACATGGCCCAGCAACTGGTGCTCGGGGTACGCACCATGTCGGGGATTCTCGGGGCGGACAAACGTGACTATGACAGCCTGACTGAGGAACTGCACCAGCACGAGGCGAACTCAACCGATCTCCATTTCGCGTTGCTCACGTCGATGCGCAGCAGCTTCGTCAACCCGCTGCCGCGCGAGGACCTCTACGCCTTGTCCAGGATGCTGAACGAGGCAATTGAGAAGCTCGACGGCGCTGCCGAGCTCATTTCCCTCTACCAACTCAGTAAACTAAGCCGCCGGGCCGCCGAACAGCTTGAGGTGATCACCCGTCAGGCGGAACTCACCGCTGGCGCGATGAAACGACTGAATTCGATGGATGATCTCGAGGAGTACTGGATCGAGATCCTCCGGTTGGCCAAGCGAGCCGAGCGCACCCACCGGATCTGGTGTGCTGAACTCCTCAACGACCACAAACCCCTGATCTATGCCAGACACCGGGATGTGGCCAACCAGCTGGTCGATGTCACCAAGGACATCCGGAAGGTTGCCACCCACGTGGGCAGCATCCTCGTCAAGGAATCATAGGTGGAACTGTTCCTCCTGGGCATGGTCATCGTGCTCGCTGGAGGTTTCGCGTTTCTCAACGGGTTCCACGACGTTTCCAATTCGGTAGCCACTGCCGTGCGCACCAGGGCGCTGACCCCTAGTATCGCCGTGCTTCTGGTGGCGGTCTTCAACCTCATTGGCGCCCTTTTCGGCACCGGCGTCGCCCTCCTCTTCACCGGCGACGCTCTGCGGGTCCCATCCGGACGGGTGGGCCTCGGTATCCTGATTTCAGGCCTTCTCGGTGCGCTGTGCTGGGGGTTGTTCACCTGGTACCGGGGCAAGCCGTCGTCGTCCACCCACGCCCTCATTGGCGGCTTGATTGGGTCCGGTGGGGCTTCGGCCCTGATTGGTGGCGAATCGATCGCAGACTCGGAGCAGGTATTCCTGCTGCAGATCGCCCTGCCCCTGCTGCTCTCGCCGTTGGTGGCGTACCTGCTCGCCTATCTTGCAGTGTTCCCAGCCATCTGGCTGCTACGTTACAGTCCGCCGCGGAAGGTCAATTCGGGTAGCCGAATGGCGCAGTCAGTTCTTGCCGGGGTGTTTGCGCTGGGCCATGGCCTGCAGGACGGTCAACGGACCATGGTGGTGGTGGTCCTCGCTCTGGTGGCAAGCGGTGTTGCGACCGGGACCGATGTGCCCCTCTGGGTTCAGATCTTTGCGGCAGTGCTGCTGGCAACCGGGTCGTTGTTCGGCGGCTGGCGCATCACCCACACCTTGGCGCACCGGCTGGTCCACGTGGACCCGCTGCGGGGGATGGCTGCCCAGGGCGTCAGCTCGGCGATGCTGTTCGTCGGCTCCATCTCGCTGTCGATGCCGCTTTCAAGCACCCACACCATGACCTCGGCCATTCTTGGAGCTGGCGCCAACCAACGGTTCCCGACCGTGCGTGGCCGTGAGGTGGTGAAGGTGCTGATCGTGTGGTTTTCGACGGCGGTCGTCACCGCATTCATCGGCGCAATTCTCTTCCTGGCGATGAGCCCGCTGCTCTAGACCGTGGGTGGCGGTGCCACCGCTGCACCAGCAGAAGCGGCCCCGAGCGTCAGCTCTGCCGGTTGGAACCGGCGGATCTGACCCTGAGGGCCGCTTCTGGGCTTATCCGCCCGGCTTGGCTAGCCGAAACGGCCTGACACGTAGTCTTCGGTGGACTTTTCCTTGGGCCGGTTGAAAATATCGGTGGTGTCGCCAAACTCGATCAGTTTCCCCGGCTTGCCGGTCGCCGCGATGTTGAAAAACGCGGTCTTGTCGGACACTCGAGCGGCCTGCTGCATGTTGTGGGTCACAATTGCCACCGTGTAGTCGTTCTTCAGCTCGTTGATGAGGTCCTCAATGGCGAGGGTCGAGATCGGGTCCAGGGCTGAACAGGGCTCGTCCATGAGGATGACCTCGGGTGAGACTGCAATGGCCCGGGCGATGCAGAGGCGCTGCTGCTGGCCGCCCGAAAGGCCGGATCCGGGGCGCGCCAGGCGGTCCTTGACTTCGTTCCAGAGGTTGGCCCCCCGCAGGGACTTCTCCACGAGCGCGTCGGCATCGGATTTACTGATGCGCTTGCTGTTGAGCTTCACCCCGGCGAGCACGTTGTCACGGATGGACATGGTGGGAAACGGGTTGGGCCGCTGGAAGACCATACCGATCTGGCTTCTCACGTGCACCGGATCCACCGCGTCGTCGTAGAGGTCGTCGCCGTCGAGCAGTACCTCGCCCTCGACGCGAGCGCCGGGAATCACCTCATGCATCCGGTTCAGGGTGCGAAGAAAGGTTGATTTGCCGCAGCCGGAGGGGCCGATGAAGGCGGTGACCGAGCGAGCCTCGATGGTTACGTTGACGTCTTCCACGGCGAGAAATTTGCCGTAGTAGACGTTCAAATCCTTGACGTCGATACGCTTTGACATCTAAATCCTTATGGGTTGTACAGCGCTGTTAGCGGCTGGTTTTGGGGGCGAACATCCGGGCGATGAGGCGGGCTGCGAGGTTCAGGAGCATCACTAGGATGATCAGAATCAGAGCTGCGGCCCAGGCTCGCTGGGTGCTCGGGTCGGTGCTGGTCGGGGAGGTCGGAGTGATGATCTGGTAATAAATGTAGGTGGGAAGGGTGCTCATCCATCCGCTGAAGACGTCGAGGTTGATGCCGCGGGCAAATCCGGCCGTCACCAGGATCGGAGCGGTTTCGCCAATCACACGGGCGATCGCCAGAGTAACCCCAGAGGCTATGCCCGAGATTGCTGTCGGGATGACTACTTTGGTGATGGTCCGCCACTTCCGCACCCCCAACGCGAAGGAGGCCTCGCGGAGCTCGTTCGGCACAATCTTCAGCATCTCCTCGGTTGACCGGACCACCACGGGGATCATCAGCACCGACAACGCGGCGGCGGCGACGAAGCCGGTCCGGGTGCCTGGCCCGAAGATCAGTCCGAACAATGCTGCGGCGAAGAGGCCCGCAACGATGGAGGGGATTCCGGTCATGACATCGACAAAGAAGGTGATCGCCCGGCTGAGTGGTCCGCCCGTCGAGTATTCGACCAGGTAGATGGCCGCCAGCAGGCCTACCGGCACCGAAATGATCGTTGCCCAGAGGGTGATCTGCAGTGTGCCGAGGATCGCGTGATAGGCGCCGCCCAGGACCGGGGTGCCTTCAGCCACCGTCTGGTTATCGATGGCACCGGTCAGCCCGTTCATCGACCGGAACAGGAAGTCGCTGGTCATCCCTGGCATGCCGCGTTCCAGCACGGTCCAAATCACTGACAGCAGTGGCAGTACGGCGATGATGAAAGCGCCGTAGACCAGATAGGTGGCGAACCGGTCTTTGGCTTTGCGGCTGCCCTCTACTGCGCCCGCGGTTGCGGTGCCACCGACCACGAAGAAGATCGCCGAGAAGATTGCCATCGAGACCGGGCTGAACCCGAGCAGAGCCGAGACTGCTGCGCCTAGGATCAGTGCGCCCACCAGAACGGCCCAGATGGACCATTTGGGAAGCTTGTTCTTGGTGAATTGGGACGGCCGCCGGGTCATGGTTGCATTAGTCATTAGTTGGCACCTGAGAATTCCTTATGGCGGCTGATGATCCACCGGGCGATGACGTTGACGGCAAGGGTGATCACGAAGAGCACGAGGCCTGCTGCGATGAGCTCACTCAGGCGAAGTCCGAACGCCTCGGGGAAGTTGAGAGCGATTTCAGCGGCGATGGTCTGGTTGCCTGTTTGAATCAGGCTGGCGTTCAGTGCACCACCAGAGAGAACCAGGGCGACTGCCATCGTTTCGCCGAGCGCGCGGCCCAGGCCCAGCATTGCGGCGCTGATGATCCCCGGCCGGGCGAATGGCAATACCGCCATTTTGATCATTTCCCACCGGGTGGCGCCGAGGGCCAACGATGCTTCTTCGTGGAGTTTGGGGGTCTGGAGGAAGATTTCGCGGCTGAGGGAGGTGATGATGGGCAGCACCATCACGGCCAGCACAATGCTTGCGGTGAGGATGGTTCTCCCGGTGTTACTGGCGGGGCCCTCGAAGATGGGAATCCAGCCGAGGTTGTTGGCCAGCCATTCGTAGGCTACCGCCAGCTGCGGAGCCAACACCGCATAGCCCCAGGCACCGTAGACCACCGAGGGGATGGCGGCCAGCAGGTCGATCAGATAGCCAAACCCCTGGGCAAGCCGCCGGGGTGCGTAGTGCGAGATGAAAAGAGCGACACCGATACCCACCGGGGTGGCCAGGATCAGGGCGATAGTCGCAGCAATGACCGTACCGATAACGATTGGCCAGATGTAGGAAAAGAATCCGCTACCACCGGAGATGTCCGCGGGATCGGCGACGAAGGTGGGGAAGGCCTGAACCAGCAGGAAGACCGCAACACAGAACAACACTGCCAGAATTAGACAGCCAGCCAGCAGGCTGGCTGTTGAGAATATTTTGTCCCCTGATTGACCGCTGTCGCCTTGTCTGCGCAGCGTGTTCGGAGACACAGTCTTCGTGGACACTAGTGAACCCTTCGGTGCTGGTACTTGATTGTTCCTGCTGGGCTGCCGAAAGCGGGCGTCGTCAGCGGTGGAGGTGGTAACTGCATACCAGCCTAATGGCTGGGCGCAAAGGACAACCCCGCCCGGTCGGTGAGGACCGGACGGGGCAATCGAAGCCTCCTAGGAGGCAACTGCAATCGAATCGATTGCGGCCTGGGCCTGCTCGCGCAGCCCGTCCGAGATCGGGGCGTTGCCAGCCGAATCAGCTGAATCAGCCTGACCGTCTTCGCTGATCACGTAGGAGCCGAAAGCCTTGACCAGGTCTACCGTCTCCTGGTCAGGGTAGGTGGCGCAGTAGATGTGGTAGGAAATCAGCACGATGGGGTAAGCACCGGACTCGGTGGTGTCCCGGGTGAGGTTGAACGACATGTCAACCTCGGGTGCGCCTTCCACCTCGGCTGGCTCGGCAACCTCAACGGCACGTGAAGCCGCCTCCGGGGTGAGCGCCACGAATTCTTCGCCGACCTGGACCAGGACCTGACCGAGGTCCCCGACAGCCGAAGCGTCGGTGTAGGTGATGGCGCCTTCTGTGCCCGAGGTGGTCGAGACGACACCGTTGGTGCCCTGTGCGTTCTCGGCGACGATTTCGGCGGGCCAGTCACCCGATACTTCGTCAGTCCACACCTCTGGAGCGGCCGTTGCAAGGTAGTCGACGAAGTTTTCGGTGGTGCCCGATTCGTCGCTACGGTGCACAACAGTGATGGCCAGATCAGGAAGCTCAACCCCGTCATTCTGGGCGGCGATTGCCTCATCGTTCCAGTTGGCGATATCGCCGCGGAATACTGACGCGATGGTTTCGGCGTCCATGTTCAATTCGTCAACGCCGGGCAGATTGAACGCCACGGCGATCGGTGCAATGTAGGCGGGAATGTTGAAAGCGCCATCGGGTCCGCAGACCTCAACTGCCGCAGCGTGCTCTTCCTCATCGAGGTAGGCATCCGAACCAGCGAACTGGACTCCACCACCAGTAAACGCTTCGCGACCGGCGCCGGATCCGTCGGGTGAGTACTGAACGGTTGCGTCGGGGTTGGCTTCCTGGAAGCCGGACTGCCAGGCGGTCATTGCCGCACCCTGGGAGGAAGCGCCGGAGCCCGTCAGCGTGCCGGTTACAGTGCTTTCCGCGGAGCCGTTGTCCCCGGTGGTTGCTGCCGGCTCGTCGGTTGCGCTGTCGGTGCCGCAGGCGGTCAAAGCGAGCGCGGCGACAGAGATTACTGCCGCTGCGCGGCCAAAGCGAAGAACCTTCACTTGATGTTGCCCCTTCCAGGGAGTCGAAAAATTGGTGCTGTGGGCACCTCTGAAGAACGAGGATCTGAATTTTTCAGTGTGCGTTCCTTGACCAAGCTAGGCGCCACAGGTAAAGAGCCTGACGGATCAAAGTGAACGGAGGGTGAACATGAAACATACAGTTGCGATCAACGCGTTCAGTGGCCTTGCCAAACCGCCCCAGGTGCTGTGCGGATCTCGTGGGCGCGGTTGCGGCTCCCAACCCTGGTAACCGGGGCTAGGCTGGGTTCCATGCCGCGGCCATCAAACCTCTCGCGAGCCCGCTCCTTTGTTCGCAACCGGACGCGGGTGGGTTTCCGTCGGAGTTCCAACTCGGTGATCCCCGCAATCCAGATGACTGTCTGTGCGGTGGGCGCCTATGTATTCGCGGAACGGGTCCTCGGTCACAGTGGGCCACTGTTCGCCGCCACCTCCTCGATGATTGCGTTGGGCTTCACCCGCGACCCGCGGCTACGCCGGGTGCTGGAGGTTGGGGTGGGCTGCACTCTCGGCATTGCGCTGGGGGACGTGCTCCTGGCCCTGTTTGGCACCGGGATCTGGCAGGCAGCAGTGGTGCTGTTCGTGTCGATCCTCCTGGCACGATTCCTGGACAGCGGCACGATCTTCACCACGCAGCTGGGCCTGCAATCCTTGCTGGTGGTGCTTCTGCCAGCCCCCGACGGCGGCCCCTTCACCCGCAGTGTCGACGCCATCGTCGGCGGCCTGTTCGCCCTGGTGATCGTGATCCTCGCCCCGAAGGATCCCCGGAAAGAACCCAAAACGAACGTGCGGGAGTTGTTGGGCGAACTCTCGACTGTGCTTCGCGAGTCGTCGACGGCGCTGACCCGCAGCGACCCGACCCTGGCCTGGCACGCCCTGATCAGGGCACGCAACTGCCAGCCGCTGATGGAGGGCCTCTCCGGCAGCATGGGGGCGGCCAGGGAAGTGGCACGCCTGTCCCCCGCCTATCGACGCCATCGCCAGGAACTTGCCGAGCTCGGCGGATCAATCGATTCGATAGACCTTGCGGTCCGTAACGCCCGGGTATTCACCCGGCGGCTGACCTCGGTCATCAACCATGCGGCTCTCACCGACGAGGCAGTTCAGGAGCTTTCCCAGGTCATCGAGGACACCGCCGATGCCGTCGATATGCTCGGCCGGGCTCTCTCGGCGTCCAGCGCCCCGGAACGGGAGCTAACGGTCCGCCAGGCACGGGAAGACCTTGCGGCAGTGGCCACCATGCTCCACCCTCGTCTCCTGCGGATCCAGCGTCTGGAGGGAGAAGGCCTGGTATTGCTCTACCGCCCTCTGATAGTTGACCTCCTCGAGGCAACGGGCCTGCCCCACGATGAGGCTGCCGGGTACCTGCCGAATTTGTGAGCCTGGTCAAAGCTGGCGCCCGTCGTAGTGTCTTTGCCGCTGCAGGTCCCTACCCGCCGGTACGTTAGAGGGCATGGCTACAAAGACAGCACGCCCGGCACGCACCTCCGCACCCGCCTATCGGTGTGGAGAATGCGGTTGGACTACCGCGAAATGGGTGGGCCGCTGCGGTGAATGTCAGGCCTGGGGGACGGTCGAGGAAACCGGCCAGGTGGTGGCGAGAACGACGGCGGCTGTCACCGTCGCGACCCCAGCCCTACGGATCTCGGAGATCGATGCCAGTGCGGCGTCCTACCAGCCGACGCAGATTGGCGAATTGGACCGGGTCCTCGGTGGCGGCCTGGTACCCGGTGCGGTGATCCTCCTCGCGGGGGAACCCGGCGTGGGTAAATCCACCCTGGTGCTCGACGTCGCGGCCCGGGTGGCGCGGCTCGGCAAGGACGTCCTGTACATCACCGGGGAGGAATCGTCGGCCCAGGTTAAACTGCGGGCCGAGCGGATCGGCGCCCTCGCCGACACCCTCTACCTCACCGCCGAATCCGATCTGGGACAAGCACTCGGCCAGGTGGAACGGCTGTCGCCGTCGCTGCTGATCGTGGATTCGGTGCAAACCCTCAGTAGCGCCGCCGTCGACGGCACCGCCGGGGGCGTCACACAGGTGCGGGAGGTTGCTGCCTCGTTGATCGCCGCCGCGAAGACCCGCGGCATGACGACCATCCTGGTGGGGCATGTCACCAAGGACGGGTCCATCGCCGGCCCCCGCCTGCTGGAGCACCTGGTGGATGTGGTGTGCCAGTTTGAAGGCGATCGTCATTCACGGCTTCGCTTGATGCGGGCCATCAAAAACCGGTACGGGCCCACTGACGAGGTGGGCTGCTTCGACCTGACAGAGACTGGCGTGGAGGGCCTCGCCGATCCGAGCGGCCTTTTCGTGTCACGCACCAAAGACCCCGTGTCCGGCACCTGCATCACTGTCACGCTCGAGGGGCGCAGGCCCCTGTTGGCCGAGGTGCAAGCCCTCCTCGCAGAGTCGTCGAACTCGCAACCCCGGCGGGCAACCAGCGGGCTCGACAGTTCACGGGTGGCCATGCTGCTGGCCGTTCTCCAGCAGCGTGCTTCGCTGAGCCTTCATAAGGACGACAGCTACGTTGCAACAGTCGGCGGGGTGAAACTCAGTGAACCAGCCACGGATCTGGCAGTGGCACTGGCCATCGCCTCCGCGAAAACCAACCAGCCGCTCGCAGGCCGGCTGATCGCCTTCGGCGAGGTGGGCCTTGCCGGTGAGGTCAGGCCGGTCCCCGGCATCGCCCAGCGGGTCCAGGAGGCCGAACGGCTCGGCTTCACCCACGCCGTGGTACCGGCTTCCCCCAATGGGCCCGGCAAGGTTCCTGCGGGTTTCAAGGTGCACGAGGTATCGACCCTGACCGAAGCCCTGGAGTTGCTCTTTTAGCCGTCCCGGCTAGACCCGCACACAACCGTTATACATTTGCGCCTGTACCTGGTAGCCGGGTTTCGGCGGCGCGCCCACTAGGATTGGAACGGCTGCGCTGGTGCCTGCGCGGCAGGGCTTTGCACATTCGAGAACAGGTTGGCAACGCCGGTAGCCGGAAGGAAGTGGCAATGGTTCGCAGTCCAGAGGACGCGTTGAAGGCCACTTTGGCGCGGGTTGCGCCAGGCACCCAGCTGCGGGATGGTCTCGAACGCATCCTTCGCGGGCGAACCGGAGCCTTGATTGTTCTCGGCTTTGACCGCACGGTGGATTCGATCTGTTCCGGCGGGTTTGATATCGGTATTACCTTCTCTCCCACCCGGCTCCGGGAACTTGCCAAAATGGACGGCGCCATCGTGTGCGATAAGGATGCCAGCAATATCCTCCGGGCGGGCGTCCAGTTGGTACCTGACCACACCATTTACACCCAGGAATCCGGGACGCGGCACCGGACCGCAGAGCGGGTAGCCATCCAGACCGGGCTCCCAGTCATCTCAGTCAGCCAGTCGATGCACATCATCGCCCTCTACATCAATGGACTGCGGCATGTGCTGGAAGGCTCCGAGCCAGTCCTGGCCAGAGCCAACCAGGCCCTCGCCACCCTCGAACGCTATCGGGCTCGACTGGACCAGGTGACCGGCTCACTGTCCGCACTGGAAATCGAGGCGATGGTCACGGTCCGGGATGTCGCGGTGACCCTGCAACGTCAGGAAATGGTCCGGCGGATCTCCGAGGAGATTTCGCAGTATGTGCTGGAGTTGGGCGTCGATGGCCGGCTCCTCTCACTGCAGGTGGAGGAACTGACCACCGGGCTGGGCCCGGGCAGCGAAATGGTGCTCAGGGACTACCTGGACCTTGGTGACTCCAACCTGGTGGTCGACGACCAACTCGCGAAGCTGCAGGCCTTCAGCTCCACAGACCTCATCGACCTCGGCACCATCGCCAGTGTGGTGGGCTTCAACCCCTCGGTTGATTCACTGGATGCAGTGGTCCAGCCCAAGGGCTTCAGGCTGGTGTCCGGCATCAAGGCTGTGCCGCCTGCCGTGGCGAACCGGCTGGTCGACCACTTCGATGGTCTGCAAAACCTGATGGCAGCGAACATTGATGACCTGATGGCGGTGGACGGGATCGGGGAGCAACGTGCCCGGACCGTGCGTGAGGGACTGTCAAGGATCGCCGAAACAAGCCTGCTTGATCGCTTCATGTAGCTGCTATTGCAGCTCAAAAGCTACTTCACCGCTGGTCCGTTCGCCGAGCGTCACACTCAGGTTGTAAAAACCGGGGGTAGGGTTCGCCTCGACCGCCTGGCAACCCGGTGCGCTTCGGTTTCGTTCCCAGGTGAAGTTTGCTTCCTCCGACCCGCCCGGTGGGATATCCCGGTTGAGGTCCTCAGCACCCTCCTGGCAGTCGGCCGAGGAAAAGATGCGATCCTCACCGCTGGTGACCAGGAATTCCATCTGGGACGTTCCCACATTGATTGGGCAGGGGACCTCACCCGTGTTGGTTATCGTCAGCGTGAGTACTGGATTTTCTTCGGGGGCGTAGGCGTCCGCATCGGTCGATGCGCTGACTTCCGCCTGCTCCGGACCACACCCGGGTTCCGACGGAGAAGGAGCCACGGTCGGTGCTGGGGACTCAGTCGGTGGTGCGGACTCGGTGACTTCTGCCGCTGGTTCGGATGGGAGGGATGAGGGGGATGGTTGGGCCGAGCCGGTGGGTGCGGTCACGGCGTCGTCGGTGTTGCCACCGTTGCCAATGAGGCCAGCTATTGCGATTCCACCCCACACCAGCACGCCAGCCAGGATGAGGCCCAGGACCAGCACCACGGTCCTGCGTCGGCGATACACCTTCGGGCTGACCCGGGGCGCGCTGGACGGCCGCGCTGGCCTGTCCTGCGGCCCGCCTCGCGACGGGCTTCCCTGTGAATCCATGGGTTAAGGCTAGGGACCCAATCGTCGGATGGGTGTCACACCACGCCGGTCAGTACAGTATTGATGGTCAACTATCAGGAGTGCCAATGATCCCGGTTCCCACCGCCCAGCTGCATCGACGCGTCATCGGCTGGTTCGACGCCGAGGCCCGGGACCTCCCGTGGCGTGGCCCCAGTCGCACCCCCTGGGCGGTGATGGTGAGCGAGTTCATGTTGCAGCAGACACCAGTGGTGCGGGTCTTGCCTGTCTTCGCCGCCTGGCTCGACCGGTGGCCCGGACCGGCTGACCTTGCCGCAGTTCCAGCCGGTGATGCCTTGAGGCATTGGGGGCGGCTTGGTTACCCGCGCCGCGCCCTGCGCCTCCACGCAGCCGCAGGAGCCATCGTCGAACACCATGGGGGGCGGGTGCCAAACACCGCCGCGGAACTCCTGACACTTCCCGGCGTCGGCACCTATACGGCCGCTGCGGTGGCTGCGTTTGCGTACGGGAAGCGGGAGACAGTTGTTGACACCAACATCCGCCGCGTTCACGCTCGTCTGGTCGGCGGGGATGCCCTCCCTGCCCCCGCTCTGACCGCCGCCGAGATGCGGCGGGCGGCAAGTCTCCTGCCCGCCGACGACGCCGAGTCAGTCCAGTGGAACGCTGCAGTGATGGAGCTTGGGGCATTGATCTGCACTGCCCGGGCGCCCAAGTGCTCCCAGTGCCCGGTGCTCGACGCGTGCGCGTGGGTCGCTGCGGGGCGGCCGGAACCTCATTACGTACCCCGGGGACAGGCCTGGGCTGGAACGGATCGTCAGGTGCGTGGTGCCATCATGGGAGTCCTGCGGGACGCTGCGGCACCGGTGATCAGGGAGGTCCTCGTTACCAACCCGGTGGACCTCGCACTCGGCTCGCCGCCCGAGACCGTGGTGACACCGCTGCTGAAATTGCACCGCCTGAACGCTTCCCGGGAGCAACTCGAACGCTCCCTTGACGGGCTCGTGGCGGATGGTCTTGCCAGCGAGGCCCCGGCCGGCATCAGCCTCCCGAGCTGAGCGGTCCAGGGCAGCCCAGACCGCTTTAGAGTTCCCCGAACCCGTTTGCCACCTCATGACCTATCAGGTCGATGGCTTTCTGCGCGTCAGGGCCAACGGCTGACGCGGTCAGGACCTTGCCCTGGCCGAGACCCAGGCTCATGAGCAGCATCACGGACTTCGCGTCCACCCCATTGACCGTCACCTCGACATCCAGTTCACTCATCATCCGGGCCAGGGTCGCGGCGGGGCGGGCGTGCAACCCCATCGGGTTCGGCAATTCCCAGGCTGCCTCAACCGGCGGTCCACCGGTTGGGGTTTGAGATTCGCCTGCTCCGGGGGCTGCTGCAGCATGGCTGACAAACGGTTCGAGCTCCGTTGGATCCAACGCGACGATTGCGGCCTCGGCGGCACGTGTCACCGCGTCTACGTCGGCACCTGACTGCGCCTCGACGGCCGCCGCGACTGCACCTTCGACCAGTGCTGCGCGGGCGAGTCTGACCCGCGAACGCTGGTCGCTGTCAATGAACTCGAGCGCCATTTCGGCTGTCATCACCGCAGAGCCCAGATCTGTCAGAAGCACGACGCCGGCGCCCTGGTCTGCCGTCGAAGTCGCCTCAAGCACCTTCTCCAGGCTGGTTCCGATCAGCGGGACCCCAGAATCATCTTCCAACCCACCGGCGGCGACGAGCGGAACGTCCGCCGCCATCTCGCGGGCGAGATCACAGACTCCCTCGGCGATCTTCGAACTATGGGACACGATGACCAGGCCAACGTTCACTCCTGAGCACCTGCCGCGTCGACCGCCGCCTGCAAGATCAGCCCGGACGAGACGGCACCCGGGTCGAGATGGCCAGCGCTGCGTTCACCGAGGTAGCTGGCACGGCCCTTCCGAGCGATCAGGGGTTCCGTAGCCGCAGCACCGGCGTTGGCGGCGTTGGCGGCGGCGGCCAGCACCTCTGCAACCGAGGCGCCGGCCATCGCGGCGGTGCCTGCCGCCTCAACCGCAGGAGTCCAGGCATCGACCATCGTCTTGTCACCGGATTCAGCTTTACCGCGGGCTACGATCCCATCGCGGGCTGCGGTCAGCAGCCCGGCGACTTCGTTGGGGCCGATCAGCTCGGTGTCGCCCAGCGAAGTGGCTGCACGAAGCAGAGCGGTGCCATAGAGGGGACCAGCGGCGCCACCCACCGATGACATGAGGGTCATCGCGGCCAGCTTCAGGACGGCACCCGGCGTGGCAGGGTGGTCGCCGTCGTCAAGCTTCTTCACGACCGCCGTGAACCCTCGGTCAAGATTCTCGCCATGATCGGCATCACCGATAGCGCGATCAAGATCGATCAGGTATTGCCGCTGCTCGCTGACTACCCGGGCGCTTTCCCGCAACCAGGCGACCACCCAATCAGTGGTGAGGGTACTGGTGGATCCTTCGACCACGCCTAGACCCCCCAGTGGAGGGCCGCGGTGTGAACTGGCGAATCCCACAACTCCACCATTTCGTCGTCGAGTCGCAACACGGTGATCGAGGCGCCCTGCATTTCCAGGGCGGTGATGTAATTGCCCACCAGGGATCGTTCAACAACGATTCCCTGTTCCTCAAGGAGTTGCCTGGCACGCCGGTAGACGATGTACAGCTCGCTCGCCGGGGTGCCCCCCATGCCATTGACGAAGAGCAGTACCTTCTCACCGCTGTCTACCTTGAGGTCGGCGAGGATTGGCTCCATCAGCCGTCCAGTGATCCCGTCGGCGTTCTCCATCGCAATGCGGTGCCTGCCCGGCTCACCGTGGATGCCGATGCCGATTTCGATCTCGTCGTCGGTGAGGTCGAAGCTCGGCTGGCCCGCATGCGGCACAGTACAGGCGGCGAGCGCCACCCCCATGGACCTGACATTGTCGATGACACGCTGCGCAATTGCAGTGACCGCATCGAGGGAGTCCCCCCGCTCCGCTGCGCCGCCCGCGATCCGTTCGACCAGGACCGTTCCACCGACGCCTCGTCTCCCAGCGGTGTACAGCGAGTCCTCAACTGCGACGTCGTCGTTCACCAGGACCGTTCGCACGGTCACACCCTCAGCTTCCGCGAGCTCGGCTGCGGTTTCAAAGTTCAGGACGTCGCCCGTGTAGTTCTTCACAATGTGGAGCACCCCTGCTCCCCCATCAACAGCTGTGGTGGCTGGAAGAATCTGGTCGGGGGTTGGGGAGGTGAACATGGCCCCGGGTACTGCGGCGTCGAGCATTCCCCGACCCACATATCCGGCGTGTAGCGGTTCATGACCGCTGCCGCCGCCGGAGACCAGCCCGACTTTTCCTTGGCGGGGTGCGTCCTTCCGGGTGATGAACAGCGGTTCGGGGTGGACACTGACCAGGTCTGCGTGGGCTGCCCCGAATCCTTCAACGGACTCGGTGACTACCTGCTTTGGGTCATTGATTAGCTTTTTCATGGCGCTCCTCGGTGAAAGGACACAGGATCAGGTTCGCCGGTCCGCTGGACCTGCTGGCCTTGTCTGAACCCTACCCCCCGGCCATCTGCTTGCCTATAGGGTGCACTACTGGTTAAACGGCTGTGGGAGGCCCCGAGCCAGTTACGCTCGGTTCCTCCCACAGCACCAATCCTTCGGCGGCTTCCACTAGCGACTCTGAATCGAGTGAAGGCCTGCTGGACCAGATCTAGCGGTTGTCGCCCTTGAAGGCGTCCTTGACGTTCTCGCCAGCGTTCTTGATGTCGCCTGACGCCTGGTCCTTGTGGCCATCGGCTTCCATCTTTTCGTTGCCGGTGAGCTTGCCCAGGCCCTCTTTGATCTTGCCGCCCAGCTTCTCGCCGCTGTTTGCTGCCTTGTCGTCTGCACCCATAGTCTGACCTACTTCCGCTCGGTGTGTCGTGGCCCGGGTCCGGGTCCCGCTTTTCGCATCGTCATAGATGCCAAGCTCCCTTAGCTTATCGATCATGGCCTTGGTTTGCCACCTTCTGCTAGCTATTCCCGAGCTGACGGATCATCCGGGTGTTGCCGAGGGTGTTTGGTTTGACCCGGGCAAGGTCGAGAAATTCAGCGACGCCCTCGTCGTGGGATCGAAGGAGTTCCGAGTAGACGGCCGGGTCCACCGCCGACTGGTCAGCCATCACCTGGAACCCCTGGCGCTGAAAGAATTCCACTTCGAAGGTCAGGCAGAAGACCCGTTCGACGCCCAGGGCGCGCGCGTCGTCGAGTAGCCTCGCCACCAGGGCAGTGCCGACCCCGCGCCCCTGCGCGGCGCGGAACGTGGCAAGGGTGCGGATCTCGGCCAGATCCTCCCACATGACGTGCAGGGCCCCGCAGCCCAGGACGCCGTCGTCGTCCTCGGCAATCCTAAACTCCTGCAACCCCTCGTAGTAGGCAACCGTTTCCTTGGCCATCAGGACCCGACTCTCAGCGAGCGGAGCCACCAAGGCCTTGATCGCTGGGACGTCGGAAGTACGAGCGGGCCGGATTCTGAAGGAGGAACTCACTAAGGCAGTCTACAAAGCCTGCTGCGGGGATCAGCTATAGGCCGAGTTCGGGGGGCAGGTCTGTGCGGTTACCGAGAACGTGGTGGGCCAGGAAGTGCCCGACGACGCCGTACCAGACTTTCGCGTGCTGGGGTTTGAGAATCCAGTGGTTCTCATCCGGGAAGTAGAGGAACCGGTGATCGGTACGGCCATCCTCATCGACGGCCAGCTGGGATCGTGACAGCAGTTCGTACCAGAGCCTGAGGCCCTCCCCGATTGGAACGCGGTAGTCCTTGTCCCCGTGGATGACCAACATGGGTGTCGAGATGTTTTCCACGTGGTGGTGCGGAGAGTTGTCCGACGCCATCTCTGGCGTCATCTCCTTCTCCCAGTAGTAGGACGCATCAGTGGTTGGGCCAAACTGGTCGAGCGCCCACAGACTGGCGTGGGTGACTATTGCGGCAAACCGGTCTGTGTGACCAGCTATCCAGTTGGCCATATAGCCGCCGAAGGACCCGCCCATGGCGGCGGTCCGGGTCTCGTCGATGTCGTCTCGTACTACCACGGCGTCGGTGGCGGCCATCAGGTCAGTGAACGGTGCTTTGCCCCACTGCCCCCAGCCCCGGTCGATCATGTGCTGGCCGTACCCGGTGGACAAGGCCGGGTCAGGGAGCAGGACCGCGTAGCCCTGGGCTGCCAGCAGCCACGGCGACCAGCGCCAGGTCCACGCGTTCCAGGAGCCTAGCGGGCCGCCGTGGATCCACAACAGCAGCGGAGCGGGCCGGGCAGGGTCCGCTCCCGTGGGGAGGACCAGCCAGGATCCGATCAGCTGCCCATCGTCGGCGGTGGTCTCTACTCGTTCCAGCCGTCCTGGTAAGGCTGGCCGCTCGACTGGTCCCCGTAGTGCCGCCACGGTTCGGTTGATGAGGTCAATGGTGACCACCTCGGGGGGAAATTCATAGGAGCTGCGCAGTGCGTAGGCGGTGCGACCATCGGGGGCCACCACCGCGTCGGTGTACGAAGCTGCGTCGCCGGTCACCCGGGTCACCGCATCGGTGGCTACATCGATCAGGAACACCGGCGATGCGCCCTCCTCATCGGCGGTGACCAGCACGGCGCTCCCATCGGGCAACCATGCCGCTGGGGACGGCCAGCGGTCCCATTCTGCGGCAAGAGGAAGCAGATCGCCGCCGGCGAGCGGGAGGAGGCCAAGTGTTTGTTGCGGCGCAACCTCAGCGGTGGTCCGCCGGGCACGGTGAACCACCAGGGTGGCCCCGTCGGGGCTGATCGGTCCGGGCGAGAGGTCGTAGCCGGGGTCGTCGAGCAGAACCGAGCGCTCCCCGGTGGCTACGTCAATCCTGGCAAGAATGCTTCGCAGACCCCCCTGCCCCACCGGTATTCTCACCGATGTCACCACCACTGAGCCATCCGGGCTGATCACCTGCTTGACGTTCCTGAGTGTGGAGCCTGCGGTGGGCGTGATGTTGCGAAGCTTGGGCCTGTCTGCAGCGTCAACTGTCCGCAGCGGCTCTCCAGGGCTTCCCTGCTCCTCCAACGCGAAGTAGCGGGGCTCTGCCGGGCCTAGATCAGCATCCCAGTATCGCACCGGATAGCCGGAGTGCAGGATGGCAGCCACTTTGGCCTCCTTCCGCACCTTACGGCGTGCGCCGTCGTCGCCCTCGTCAGTCGACCCCGGGAGCACGTCAGCAACGACGATGGCGGCCTCCGCCCCGGAGGACGTCAGGACACTGCGCACGCCTCCCTGGCGAGAGAGCACCAGCTGCGCCTCGCCACCCCGGGCCGGAAGCCGCCAGATCGCGTTGGTGGGTTCCTTGGCCGCGTCTCCCTCAGCTCCCTCAGGATCGGGGCGCGCCGAGGTGAATAACAGGTCCCCACCGGCCAGGAAGGAGGCGCCCGTTTCGCCCTTGGCGCTGCTCGTAATCCGGCGCGCCGATTGCTCGCCGCGCGGATCAACTTCCCAGAGCGCCGTACCGTATTCAGTCGCCTTGGCATTGAGCGTAGCTACGGTCGTCACCAGTCTTGAGCCGTCGGGGCTCAGCACCAGGCTGGCCAGCCGGGGCATCGCGATGAAACGATCCAGGTCGTGGAAAGGGGTCTCGGGCTGCTGTTCCGATTCGGGTGTCATCGACCCTGTCTACCACCGACCCGCTGCCAACGTGTCGTGGTTCACAGCGACTTCTCTGAGAGAGTAATAAGTTGCTTCAAGCACACAAGAAGGCTTGTGGCGGATCGGGGACGCCTGCAGCTGAAATGCTGAAGGCCTCCGGCTGACACCATGGTGCCGGCCGGAGGCCTTCAGACTGACGCCGCGCGGCGTCGTCACTGTTTACTCGGGGACTGTGGCCTCAATAGCCGCAGGCGCATCCTCAATCTCTTTCGGAGCACCGTGTCCAACGAAGGTGAAGCGAGCTTCGTCCCCCTCACCTTCAACATCAACTGAGACCAGTTCACCGGACTTGAGCTCGCCGAACAGGATCTTCTCGGACAGCTGGTCCTCGATCTCCCGCTGGATGGTGCGGCGCAGAGGCCGGGCACCCATCGAAGGATCGTAACCGCGAGTGGCCAGCAGGACTTTCGCCGCGGGGGTCAGCTCAATGCTCATCCCCTTGTCAGCCATCCGCTTGCCCAGCCGCTCCAGGAACAGGTCGACGATCTCCACGATCTCGTCCTGGGTGAGCTGCGGGAACACCACCGTGTCATCAACACGGTTGAGGAACTCTGGGCGGAAGTGCTGCTTAAGTTCTTCCGTCACCTTCGCCTTCATCCGGTTGTAGGTGGTGGTCGTGTCGGTGCCGGACTGGAAACCCGTCATGACGCCCTTGGAAATGTCCCGGGTGCCGAGGTTGGTCGTCATGATGATCACGGTGTTCTTGAAATCGACCACCCGGCCCTGGCTGTCGGTCAGTCGACCGTCTTCCAGGATCTGGAGGAGTGAGTTGAACAGGTCCGCGTGGGCCTTCTCGACCTCATCGAACAGCACCACCGAGAACGGACGGCGCCGCACCTTTTCGGTGAGCTGTCCACCCTCTTCGTACCCCACATAGCCTGGAGGGGCACCAAAGAGCCGTGACACGGTGTGCTTCTCGGAGTATTCGGACATGTCCAGAGTGATCAACGCGTCTTCATCACCGAACAGGAATTCCGCCAGCGCTTTGGCAAGCTCGGTCTTACCGACACCGGTAGGGCCAGCAAAGATGAATGATCCACCCGGCCGTTTCGGATCCTTCAGCCCGGCACGTGTGCGCCGAATTGCCTGAGAGATCGCCTTGATGGCGTCGTTCTGACCAACGACCCGCCTGTGCAGCTCGTCTTCCATCTTGAGGAGCCTCGTGGACTCTTCTTCGGTGAGCTTGAAGACCGGGATACCGGTTGAGTTGGCCAGCACCTCAGCAATGAGTTCCTCATCGACCTCGGCGATGTCATCAAGCCCACCCGACTTCCAACGACGCTCCTTGTCCATCCGCTCGTCATGAAGCTTCTGCTCCTTGTCGCGCAGTGAAGCCGCACCCTCGAAGTCCTGCGCATCAATCGCCGACTCCTTCTCCCGCTTGACGTCCGCGATGCGGTCATCAATCTCCTTCAGCTCGGGAGGGGCAGTCATCCGGCGGATACGCAGCCGCGCCCCAGCCTCGTCGATCAGGTCGATCGCCTTATCGGGCAGGAACCGGTCCGAGATGTAACGCTCGGCGAGGGTTGCAGCCGAGGTGAGCGCCTCATCGGTGATGGACACCCGGTGGTGCGCTTCGTAGCGGTCCCGCAGGCCCTTGAGGATTTCAATGGTGTGCGCCACTGAAGGTTCCTGCACCTGAATGGGCTGGAACCTTCGTTCCAGGGCCGCATCCTTTTCGATGTGTTTGCGGTACTCGTCGAGGGTGGTGGCACCAATCGTCTGCAACTCACCTCGGGCAAGCATGGGCTTCAGGATCGACGCAGCATCAATTGCACCTTCTGCGGCTCCTGCACCCACCAAAGTGTGGATCTCGTCGATGAACAAAATAATGTCACCGCGGGTGCGAATTTCCTTGAGTACCTTCTTGAGGCGTTCCTCGAAGTCTCCGCGGTACCGGGAGCCTGCAACCAGCGACCCAAGGTCGAGGGTGTACAACTGCTTGTCCTTGATCGTCTCAGGGACGTCTCCTCGGACAATAGCTTGGGCAAGACCTTCGACGACTGCCGTCTTGCCGACACCTGGCTCACCAATCAGAACAGGGTTGTTCTTGGTGCGACGTGAGAGCACCTGCATCACGCGTTCCATTTCCAGAGCGCGCCCAATCACCGGGTCAAGTTTGCCTTCGCGGGCAGCCTGGGTGAGGTTGCGCCCAAACTGGTCGAGGACAACCGAGCCGGCCGGGGTGCCTTCCTGCTGCTGACCGCCCACTGATGCAGGCTCTTTGCCCTGATATCCAGACAGTAACTGGATCACCTGCTGGCGGACGCGGTTGAGGTCGGCGCCTAGCTTCACCAGCACCTGGGCTGCGACACCCTCACCCTCACGGATGAGGCCGAGCAGGATGTGCTCGGTGCCAATGTAGTTGTGGCCAAGCTGCAGTGCTTCCCGCAGCGAAAGCTCAAGTACTTTCTTGGCACGCGGGGTGAACGGGATGTGGCCGGACGGTGCTTGCTGGCCCTGGCCGATGATCTCCTGGACCTGCTCACGGACGGCGCCGAGGGAGATGCTGAGGGATTCGAGCGCCTTGGCGGCGACTCCTTCTCCCTCGTGGATGAGACCGAGCAGGATGTGCTCGGTGCCGATGTAATTGTGGTTGAGCATGCGGGCCTCTTCTTGGGCCAGCACTACAACACGACGGGCGCGGTCGGTAAATCTCTCAAACATGGGGCACACTCCTAGCTAACGCGTAATTCGATGCTACGTGTCCTGCACAGGCTTTTGGAGCGTGTTCGCCACAGGCGAGATATCACACCCACCTGAGCCTGCGCCCCAAGGGGGCGCAGGCGGGTCTCTCGTTAGCGCTGTGCAGCGCGGTAGGCCTCGACGATTTCGCTGTTGACGCGTCCACGCGCCGAAACATTGTGGCCGTTGGCCCGCGCCCATTCACGGACCTGCGCTGCTTCCTGATTACGGCCCGGAGTCGTTGCCCGCGTTTTGACCTGCGTGCTGCGGCGGGCTCCAGCTACGTAATTGCTCATTGCAGCCCTTAGTTCCTTCGCATGGGACTTTGAAAGATCTATTTCATACTGCACACCATCAAGGCCAAAACGTACAGTTTCATCAGCTTCGCCACCGTCGAGGTCATCGATCAGGAGGATCTTTACTTTTTGTGCCACGGCTTGCTCCTGCATTTTGTGGTGAATTGTTATGTAACCCCAATTATGGGCTAGGCAGACAGTAACCGTCAAAGTGCAGAATAAATCCTGCTTGTGGGAACTTTTCCGAGAATACGACTGAACTACTTCATCGGGACTCCGCTGGGTCCTCATGATCGGGCGCTGCAACTGGTGCTTCCTGCTGCGCCTGGGCCCGACGCTCCTCGGCCTGGCTCATTGCCTCGCGTTCAGCCCTATCCGCGTTGAAAATTGACCGCATGACAAAGTAAAAGACCGCCCCAACCCCTATCGATGGAAGCAATACTGCAACATACTCAAGCACGACTATCTCCAACTGGTTTCAGAATGGGAAACAGGATGGTTTCCCTAATACCCGTATTGGTGAACAGCATCACTAGCCGGTCAATGCCAAGACCGATGCCTCCCATGGGGGGTGCGCCATATTCGAGCGCACGGAGGAAGTCCTCGTCGAACTGCATAGCTTCGTCGTCGCCGGCAGCGCCCTGGCGGGACTGCTCTACCAGGCGCGCCCTCTGCACCACCGGATCGATAAGTTCGGAGAACGCCGTCCCACGTTCCATTCCGCCGATGATGAGGTCCCACGCCTCGATCAGAGCGGGATCCTCACGGTGCGGCCGAGCGAGCGGTTGGGCGGAGGGAGGATAGTCGTAAACAAAAGTCGGCTGGATCAGGGTCGGCTCAACCAACTCTCCGAACAATTCAAGGACCAACTTTTCGCTACCCCAGTCCGGAGCGATCTTCACCTGGTGTACGTCGGCGATATGTCGCAGCTCTTCAGCGGAGGTCTCGGGAGTTATCTGGCTACCCACCACCTCTGAAAGGCCCGGATAGACGCCGAGCCAGCGCCACTCCCCGTCCAGGTCAACCACCCCAGCCTCAGTTTCAATGGTCCGGGTGCCCAGGACATCGGCACAATTAAGAATGATTTCCTTCATTCGTTCAGCCATTCCAAACTGATCGGTGTACGCCTCGTAACACTCCAGCATGGTGAATTCGGGGCTGTGAGTTGAGTCGACCCCCTCATTGCGGAAAATGCGGCCGATCTCATAGACCCGGTCTATTCCGCCGACAACCGCACGCTTCAAATAAAGCTCCAGTGCGATTCGAAGAGTCATTTTCTGATCGAAAGCGTTGAGATGGGTTTCAAACGGTCGTGCAGCAGCACCGCCATGCACCAACTGCAGTATTGGCGTTTCTACTTCGACGTATTCCAGCGAGTGCAGGGTTTCCCGAATGGATCGGACGATAGCGGCCCTGGTTCGAACCATCTCCCGCGCTTCTTCGCGGACCATCAGATCGACGTAGCGTTGCCTGACCCGGGTCTCCTCGCTGACTCCCGCATGCAGGGTAGGCAGCGGGCGCAGCGCCTTTGAGGCCATGCTCCACTGGTCCGCCATGACCGAGAGCTCGCCCCGCCGGGAACTGATAACCTCACCGTGCACTTCAACGTGGTCCCCGAGGTCCACCAGCGCTTTCCAGTCCGCAAGTGACTGGTCACCAATTTCGGCAAGGCTGAGCATAGCCTGAAGCCTTGCTCCACCACCCTCCTGCAGTGTCGCGAAACACAGCTTCCCGGTGTTGCGAATGAACACCACGCGACCCACCACCGAAACAACCTCACCTGTGGTGGCTTCGGCGGGCAAGTGGCCGAATTCCTTCCGCAGCTCAGCCAACGAGTGTGTGCGCCGCGGCTTCACCGGGTAGGCCTCTTCCCCCCGTTCGAGCAGACGTTCGCGTTTCTCCATGCGGATACGCATCTGCTCGTTGGCTTCGTCGGCGGTGCCCACGACATCGGCGAGGGCTGATTCACTGGCGGTACTGGAATTATCTGGGGTCACGAGAGATAAGTTTACCGGCTGCTTTCAGCCGCCCAGATCTGGAGCCAACCAGCAGCCTGGTTCTGTCAGGACCCCAGTGGAGCGTTATCGATCAGCCTGACCGATCCAACCTTCGCCGCGATCAGCGCCAAGGCCTCTCCGGTGAAGGGCGTCTGGCGGCAGTTGAAGGCCAGCGGTTCAAGCGTCGAGGGGTGGACCACCTCGAAGTAGTCCAGTTCCACCAGCGGCTGGCTGGTGACCAATGCCACAGCAGAGTCCAGGTCCAACGGCTCCTGCCGTTCCGCTCGACCCTCAAGGAGACGCAGCGCCCGTGAGAGCACTAACGCTGCTTCTCCCTCGGCTGCTGTCAGGAAACGGTTTCGGCTGGAGAGCGCCAGTCCATCAGCGGTCCTGACCGTTGGTACCGCGACAATCTCGGCGGGGAAATCCAGATCCCGAACCATCCGTCGGATCAGGGCAAGCTGCTGTGCATCTTTCTGGCCAAAATAGCATCTGAACCCGGCGTCAACGGTTGGCGCCGCAAGGTGCAGCAGTTTCGCAACCACCGTGAGCATTCCGTCGAAATGCCCTGGTCGGGCTGCCCCTTCAAATCGTTCCCCGAGGGCCCCGGAATTGAGGGAAACAAGCGGCGGGCCGTCCGGGTACATCACCGTCTCTGAGGGGGCGAAGACCACCTCTGCCCCGCAGCCGGCCAGCAGTTCCACATCCTGGTCCAGCTGCCGCGGGTAGCGTTGCAGATCTGTGCGTTCACCGAATTGCAGCGGATTCACGAAAATCGAGGCGACCACTACGTCGTTGTCTTCGTGTGCCGACCGCACCAGCGCCGCGTGCCCTTCGTGGAGGGCACCCATGGTGGGGACAAAGCCGAGGCTGGGGCGCCGCTCACCGCGGAGTGTTCCAGGGCGTCGGTCCAGGAGTTCAGCGGTGGTCTCGGATAGTTCGGCCGGAGTCCTGACCACCCTCGGGCGGTGCGGACCGTTCACGATGTGCCCAACGTATCGAGGGCTAGCGCATGGGCAATTGCCACGCCCTGGGCGTGGCTGAGAAGTCCCCGCTCGACGGCCCGTCGGGCGGTGGCAACCGCTAGTGAACGATAGGCGGCCCGAATGTCCTCGGAGGGTTGGGTTTTCAAGGCCGTCAGGTGCGCCTCGACGGTTCCTGTGTCCCCGCGTGCCACTGGCCCAGTAAGTGCTCCCTCGCCGGCTGATAGAGCGTTTTCAAGTGAAGCGCGCATCAGAGGTCCGAGCATTCGGTCGGGCTGTTCGACGCCAATGGCAGAGAGCAGTTGGGTCGACTGGGCGGTGATCGTCACAAGATGGTTCGACGCGTGAACCAGCGCCGCATGGTACAGCGCTCGGTGCGCTTCTTCGATCACCACCGGCTCCGCACCCATCTCGACGACCAGCGCCTGGGCGACCGGAAGCACGGCTGCCGGAGCGGTAATCCCAAAGCTGCAGTCGGGCAGGCGCGCGAGGTCGAGACTCATGCCGGTGAAGGTCATAGCAGGGTGCAACGCCAGCGGAATGGCCCCAAGCCTGCGGGCTGGTTCAAGCACCGAAATGCCGAACCGCCCGGAGGTGTGGGCAACGAGTTGCCCCGGCTGCCATGCCCCGAGCACGGCCAGACCCTCGACGATTTCCGCAAGCGCATCATCGGGAACCGCGATCAGGACCAGCTCGGACCGCTCGATGATCTCCGGGATCTCCAGCACCGGCACGTCGGGCAGCAAGATCTCCGCACGTTCCCGGCTCGCCTCGGAAACAGCCGACACCCCAATCACTGCATGGTCAGCGGCGCGCAGAGCCGCACCGAGCACTGCTCCCACCTTGCCAGCCCCGATGATCCCGACCCCGAGCCGACCCGGGCGCCGTGCCCCGCTACCGCTCGTCATTTCGAGGGGTTCCTTCCTCATCCACCGGCATTTCTCCTTGCTCCTCCGATTGGTCGTCAAGTCGTGTCGCTTGGTCATAGCTTGGCGCCGGAGGCATCAGGGTGGCGTCCGCAACCTCCACCGGCCTCATCCACTGCTCCGGCAGACTGCGGCGACGCGCCTCTGCGGCCCGGATGCCCTGTTCGTGAAAGAGCCGCCAGGCGGTGTCCTCATCGACCTGCTGGATCCGTGGGCTGACGGGCCCTGGGGTGGTATGGAGCAAGAGATCAGCGACCCGGAACCGCCGATATACCGGCCCCTGGTGAAGTGCCAGCGATTGGGTCCGCTCGTGCGGGACCACGGCGAGGTTTCGCCAGAAGAATCCTGATCGGATCAGGAGGGCTGTCCTGGTCACCGCGAAACCATTGCGGCGCCATTCCAGCGGACCAATCCACCGCGCACGCCGCGGGGTCGAAAGGAACCCGGCCCGGCTGTCCTTCCCTTCCATTCCAGCGGTAAAAACCTCGAGGGGCTCGTCAGTGCCGGGGTCCGGAAGCACCAGGGCGAGGATCTGCAGGACGTCCTGGCGGGTCCCTACCGGCAGGAGCGTTGCCCGCGCCTGGGCGTCTCCCGATGCTGATATGCCGTATCCCGCTACGTTGACCGTCATCCGGTACCACCCTTTGATCCGCCACAGCGGTGACTGGGTAATTCCGACAGCCTGGATTCGCCCGGGTGGGACGGTCTGTGTCCGGGTATCCAGGAGCCCGTAGCGGACCCGGATACCATCCGGGGAAATCGCTGCCCGGAAGTTGGACCCGTTCTTGATGCTGCTCCAGTAGCCACCAGCAACACCGAGGCCCAACGGTATGATCACCGCCAGCGGTGCCGCCTGCTCAAGGAGCACCGCCAGGACAACCACCACTGCGACACCGAGGATAAGGAAGATGGTGGTTCCTGAAAGAAGCGCGGCTGCGATCACCCGCCCGGGTGTCAGAGCCAACACCTCACGCTCGGGTGCCTCCTGAATATCGTCTGGGTTATCGGGGTCAATGCTCACCCCCGCTGCCCGGGCCAGGATGGTGGCGCGTAGGCGTTGCGCATCGCTGAGCTTAAGGAAAGCAAGCCTGACGGCCGACTCGCCTGCGTCAGCCACCTCGAATTTCAGTTCCGCCAGGCCGAAGACCCGCGCAAGAAACGGCTGCACCACATCAATGGCCTGGACCCGGTCCAGCCGCGCCTGCCGGTTCTGCCGGAACAGAATCCCCGAGTTGACCTTCACATGCTCGGCCGTCACCTGATAGCGCGTGAAGTACCACGACAGGAAGAAGCCAAGCGCGACGAGCACAACGATTCCGGCAATCGCGGCAATGGTCCAGGGCAGCCGCCCTCCGCCGTCGGACAGGTTGGGAAGACCATCGCCGCTGAGAAGGCTCTCAAACAGGTCTTGCCCAGCGAAAAAAGCGATTGCGATCAAAGCAATCCAGCCCCGCACCAGTGGGGAGATGACGTGGACCCTGCGCCATTGATTGTCGGAGGTCGCCACCAGCGACTCATCCGGAACGACCGGGTTTCCCTGGGGTGTCTGGTCCTGGGTTGTCACAGTCCAGCCAGCTTTGCCTCACCACGGGCAGACAGCTGCTCGCGCAGCCGTGCGCCCTCGTCAGCTGGCAACCCTGGGATGGACGCGTTGGTGCCTGGGGAAGCGGTATGCATCTTCAGGGTGCATAATCCGAAGGCCCGCTCGATGGGGCCGACCGCGACGTCCACATACTGCATCCGCCCATAGGGAACCACCATGGTCCGTTGATAGAAGACCCCGGTGCGGATCAACAGGTCTTCGTTTCGCTCCGCGTAGCCAATCGCCCTGACCTGCCGTGGCAGCAGAATCCCTCGCCAGACGGAGAGAACCAGCGCCCCGATTGGCAGGGCCCAGGCTACCCACATGGGTGGGAAACCCCACCAGATGTCGGTAAGACGCAGGATGAGGGGAATGCTGAAGATGGCGACGTTGATGATCGTGCCGATTACCCACCCGAGCAGGCGCACCCTCAGGTACTTCGGTGATACCCGGGTCCACTCCAGACCGGCCGGATCAATAGGTTCCTTACGCATACTCCCCCTCGTCATTGCGACTACTTTCCCCGTCGGCGCCGGTGGCACCGTCGTCGGGCGGCAGCCGACAGAATCCCTGCACCATCAGTCCCACAACGATCATCATCATGCCGCTGGCCACCAAGGCGACCGTGCCCCAGACTGAGGCTGTCACACCGCGCACGGCCACGAGCGAAAGCTGGTCTACCAGAATGCCCAGGTGCCACCCGGTGTTCAGTGCGCCAGCGTACGCTGTCGCCTGGGCCAACACCACGGTCCGAGCAGCGAGGATGGGGTTGAGCGGCCGGTCGCGGCGCCCGTTCCGCCAGCGCTGGACCCGGATCCCGAAGATGAGCGTTATGGTCAGGATGGCCGCCACCGTCAGCAGCGAACTCAGGTGCAGTGAGGGAACCGGAAAACCGTTCCGGCTTGCCCACAAGTTCATCATCCAGCCACCAATACCGGCTACCACTCCGAAGGCTGCCAGCCACCTGACCTTTAGGGTACCCACTGCGTGTCAGCCCCTTCATACGGTTGGATCCCCGTGCGATCGGGGGCGCCACTGACCAGTTCAGCGACCAGGCGTCCGTGCAGCAGCGCAGTCGAATCCATCCAGGCCCAGGGTTGCAGGACAAAGGCCCGCTCGGCTGCCCGCGGGTGCGGAATGGTGAGTCGCTCGTCGTCTGAGCTGAAGTCGCCAAAAGTGATGATGTCGACGTCGAGAGTCCTCGGCCCCCACCTGACGTCCCTGGTCCGGTGATGCTTTTCCTCCACCGACTGACAGTGGGCCAGCAACTCGTAGGGCCCCAGATCGGTTTCGACTTCGATCACCATGTTCAGGTACTCCGGCTGATCCGCCGGACCCCCGACCGGGATCGACCGAACCACCGGTGAGACCTCACGCAGCCGCACCCGGGTGCTGTCCACCAAATCGGCGACGGCGAGGGACAGGGTGCTGTGACTGTCGCCAAGGTTGCTCCCCAGCGCCAGCACCGAGCGCACCCGCCCGGTCACGAGGGGGCCTGGCCGATCCGGGTGCGCACCAGCGAAACAGCGACGTCCCCAAACGGCACCGGAATCGGCGCCCGTGGTTTGTGAACCGTTACCTGAACAGTTTCGGCCGGGAAGGACGCGAGAAGCCGCGACGCGATCCGTTCGGCCAACGCTTCAATGAGGTTCAGGGGTTCACCGGTGATGGCGGCGGAAACCTGCTCAGCGACGTCACCGTAATGTGCGGTGGTGGTGAGATCGTCGGTGGCTCCCGCCTCGCGAAGATCAAGATGCAGGACGACGTCGACGACGAATGGCTGACCATCCCGGCGCTCGGAGTCGAAAACGCCGTGGAAACCCACCGCGGTTATCCCGGTGATCGTGATGGTGTCCTGCGGGACCGGTGTCATGGCGGGGCCTAGCCGGTCCATGCGGCGGATACCTTGACGGCATCCAGGTTGGGCCCAACTTCATGCACGCGCACACCCCAGGCACCTGCGGCCGCGGCCAACGCCGACACAGCTACCGTTGCCGAGTCGCGTTCCTGCGGTGCGGCTGCTTTGCCCGCCGAGGTGAGGAGCGTCCCAAGGAACCGTTTACGTGAAGCACCGATCAGGACCCGATGACCGAGCGCGTTGAACCGGTCAATGGCACGCAGGATTGTCCAGTTGTGGGCCTCATCCTTGGCAAATCCAAGCCCTGGGTCAAGGATGATCTGGTGTGGGTCCACTCCGGCGGCGACGAAAGCGTCCCGGACCTGACTCATTTCAGCGATCACCTCGTCAACAACATTTTCGTAGTCGGCGAGTGAGGCCATCGTGGTTGCGGTACCCCGGCGGTGCAGTAGAACGTAGGGCACCTTCCGCTCGGCGATCAGGGCGGGCATCTCAGGGTCGTAGCCCAGGCCGGAAACGTCGTTCACCAACGCAGCGCCAGCGTCGAGCGCTTTCGCCGCTGTCGAGGCGTGCATGGTGTCCACGCTGACGAGCGCACCGGCCTTCACCAGTGCTGCAACCACCGGAAGAATCCGGTGCTGTTCCTCATCAGGGCTGATCAGGTCAGCATTGGGACGGGTGGATTCGCCCCCCACATCGATGATGTCAGCGCCGGCGTAATGCATCCTGAGACCTTCCGCGACCGCCTCATCGGCGCTGGTGAAGCGCCCGCCGTCGCTAAAGGAATCAGGGGTGACATTGAGGACACCCATCACGAGTGAACGGTCGGCGGGGAGGTCTGCCAGGGTCTTCGCGACCTTGGAGACCCTCAGGACAGGAATCGGTGATGTGGCGGGGCCGGTTCCCGGCGCCGCAGCGAGTGAATCCATCGGTATTTGGTGTCCTATCTTCCGAGTATCAGGCTCATGGCTTCGGCACGGGTGGCGGGGTCGCGCACCTGGCCGCGGACGGCTGACGTGACAGTCTTCGCTCCGGGCTTGCGAACTCCCCGCATTGACATGCACATGTGTTCGCACTCGATAACCACAATGGCACCCTTTGGCTGCAGATGCGTCATGAGCGCCTCAACAATCTGGGTGGTGAGCCGCTCCTGCACCTGGGGGCGGCGAGCGAAAACCTCCACCAACCGGGCCAACTTGCTTAGCCCGGTGACGCGCCCCTCCGCCGAGGGGATGTACCCAATGTGGGCTGACCCGTGGAAAGGTACCAGGTGATGCTCGCAGGTGGAGTAGAACGGGATGTCCTTGACCAGCACCAGCTCTTCATGATCAATTGCGAAGGTGGTGGAGAGGATTTCCGCTGGGTCCTGATGCAGCCCCGCGAAAAACTCGGCGTAGGCCTTGGCCACCCGTTTGGGGGTTTCCACCAGCCCTTCCCTGTCGGGGTCCTCCCCGATTGCAGCGAGGATTTCCCGCACTGCCCGCTGGATTCTGGGCTGGTCTACTGGAGAGCCGGCAGCTTCAAGGGCCGCCGAGAACACCTCGTCGTCGAATTCAGTCACTGAAGCAATGCTACGCGGTACCTGCGATCCCACCGCTTAAGGCTGAGAACTCTCGGCGCCACCTTTGCCGGGTGCCCCTTCACCGGACTCCGGTTCGGGCAGATCGTCGCCGTGAACGTCGAAGTCGCCAACGATTCGCGCCTCGGCAATCTGATCCTGGGGTGCCACGGTCTCGGGTGCAGGTTCGCCGGCCTCGCTGGCTTCCGCGCGCTCCTTCTTTGAGACCACCGGCGGCAACGCGTGCACTGGACGGGAATCTTTCGACAACCAGACATCGCGCAGGTCTCGCTTGCGGATCTCGGTGAACACCTCAGCGATTTCAGCCTGGTTCAGTGTCTCCCGCTCCAGCAACTCCAGCGCAACCCGGTCAAGCACGTCCCGGTTCTCGGTCAGAATTTCGTACGCCTCGTCATGGGCGTTGTCGACCAGCCGGCGGATCTCCTCGTCGACGATGTACGCAATGTGATCCGAGTAGTTGCGCTCGTGACCCATGTCCCGGCCGAGGAACGGCTCACCTCCACCCTGGCCGAGCTTGACCGCTCCGATCCGTTCGCTCATCCCATATTGGGTGACCATTTTGCGGGCCGTGGCAGTTGCCTTCTCAATGTCGTTGGATGCACCCGTCGAGGGGTCGTGGAAGACGATCTCCTCGGCGACCCGGCCGCCCATGGCGTAGGCCAACTGGTCCAGCAGCTCGTTGCGCGTGATCGAGTACTTGTCGTCGCTGGGCAGCACCATCGTGTAGCCGAGGGCGCGGCCGCGCGGGAGGATGGTGACCTTGGTGACCGGGTCGGTGTTGCGCAGGGCAGCAGCCACCAGGGCGTGTCCGCCCTCGTGATAGGCGGTGATCTTGCGTTCCAGTTCCTTCATGACCCGGCTCCGCTTCTGCGGTCCGGCGATCACCCGGTCGATCGACTCGTCAAGCGCCCGGTCGTCGATCAGTTGCGCGTTTGATCGTGCGGTCAGGAGAGCCGCCTCGTTGAGAACGTTGGCCAGGTCCGCGCCGGTAAAACCGGGGGTCTTCTTGGCTACCGAACGGAGGTCCACCCCTGGGGCCATCGGCTTGCCCTTGGAGTGCACTGTGAGGATGTGTTCCCGGCCCAGCATGTCGGGTGCTTCAACGCCAATCTGCCGGTCGAAGCGTCCTGGCCGAAGGAGCGCTGGATCCAGGACATCGGGCCGGTTGGTGGCAGCGATAAGGATGACGTTCGATGTTGCATCGAAGCCGTCCATTTCAACCAGGAGCTGGTTCAGGGTCTGCTCGCGTTCATCGTTGCCGCCGCCCACGCCAGCGCCACGGTGGCGCCCGACGGCGTCGATCTCGTCAACGAAAATGATCGCGGGCGCGTTCGCCTTGGCTTGCTCAAACAGGTCACGCACCCGCGAGGCGCCCACGCCGACGAACATTTCAACGAAGTCGGAGCCTGAGATGGAATAGAACGGCACTCCCGCCTCACCGGCTACCGCGCGCGCCAGCAGGGTTTTACCGGTACCCGGGGGGCCATAGAGCAGCACACCCTTGGGGATCTTTGCACCGAGGGCCTGGAACTTGGCCGGTTCCTGCAGGAATTCCTTGATCTCGTGGAGTTCCTCGACCGCCTCATCAGCGCCAGCGACGTCGTTGAAGGTGACCTGCGGCATGTCCTTGGTGACGAGCTTCGCCTTGGACTTGCCGAACTGCATTACCTTGGATCCACCGCCCTGCATCCGCGACAGCAGGAACCAGAAGATGGCACCGATGATCAGGAGGGGCAGGAGCAGACCGAGCAGGCTGGTGAACCAGTTGCTTTCGGCCGGCTGATCAGTGAAGCCGTCGACGTCGGAGGTGTTGATAGCTGCGACCACGTCTTCGGCACGGGCGGTGCTGAAGAAGAACTGGACGCTGCGTCCCATGTCCTCGTAATCGTCGCGCAGCGTGAGATCAACCCGCTGGTCGCCGTCGTAAATCTTGGCCTGCTCCACCTGGTTGTCGTTCAGCAGGTCGAGCCCCACATTGGTGTCAACCCGCGAACTGCTGGTACTGAACAGGTTGGGCAGGATAATCAGCAGCGCCACCACGGCGAGCACAATCCAAAAGATGGGCCCCTTGAAAAGGTTCTTAAATTTCATTCGTCTCAGGGCTGCGAGACCCTGTCCCTCCTGCTTAACAAACCAAATATCGCTTACGGCAACGCGGTCCGCGCGCAACGAAAGCTGCTACCCAAGCTTTACACTGTCTGCACACAACCACGCACCAAATTGCGCATAAGTTCCCTATGGGCGGACAGACTTCGAGTGTGTCCGACCCGTTGGCGTCCCGGTCTACTCGTAGACGTGCGGCGCGAGGGTTCCGATGAAGTCAAGGTTGCGGTACTTTTCTGCGAAGTCCAGGCCGTAGCCGACAACAAACTCGTTGGGGATGTTATAGCCGACGTACTTCACGTCGATGGCGACCTTCGCGGCTTCTGGCTTCCGCAGCAGGGTGCAGATCTCGACGGAGGCCGGTCCGCGGGACTGCAGGTTGGACTTCAGCCAGGAAAGGGTCAGACCCGAGTCAATGATGTCCTCCACGATGAGGACGTGTTTGCCCATCAGATCGGTTTCCAGATCCTTGAGGATGCGTACCACCCCCGAAGACTGGGTGCCGGAGCCGTATGAGGATACCGCCATCCAGTCCATGGTGACGTGGGAATGCAGGGCACGCGCCAGGTCAGCCATCACCATGACTGCACCCTTCAGGACACCGACGATCAGGATGTCCCGGCCGGCGTAGTCGGCGTCGATCTGAGCCGCCAGTTCGGCTACGCGCTGCTGGATTTCCTCTTTTGTGTAGAGAACATGCTTGAGGTCGTCATGGACGTCCTGTGAATCCACCAATTGCTCCTGAGGGTTTGGATAGGGCGGCACCGAAAGGCTTAGGAAAGTGCGCGGTTGTTTCTAAAGACAAGACTGCCATAGCTTGGGTCGCCTTGGGGAACGGATTTCCCGCGCACCTGCCGGTGCACGCTGATGAATCCACCAAGTTGCACCGGGCCGGCGGACCCGCGGCGCTCCAGCAGCGTCTCTGTCGCACGGATCCTTTCAAAACTCGGCTGTTCCCCGCCGAGCCGGACCGCGGCGAGGGCCAGGACGCGCTGCCTGAGGGATGGCGGCAGGGCGCGGAGTGCGTCTTCGGGGAGCAGGATGTCCTTGCCGTCGATCATGTGTAGTTGCTCGAAGCTTTCGACGCTGACCCGATCCAGGTAGTCGGCGTCCTGCGCCAGAATGCGTGAGGTGCGATACAGTGCCCGGGCCACCCCTGGGCCAAGCTGGTCTTCCAGATAGGGCAGTACCTGGGTTCGGACCCGGGAACGAGCGAAGCTGGGATCAGAATTAGACGGGTCATGCCACGGCTCCAGACCCTCGAAACGGCAAATCTCGACCGTCTCCTCACGGCGCAGCCCCAGGAAGGGACGAAGGTAACGGCCGCGCTGGGCCGGCATACCGGCAAGGGATCTGGTGCCGGAGCCGCGTGCCAAGCCCAACAGCACCTGCTCCGCCTGGTCATCGAGCGTGTGACCAAGGAGAACAGCTGCCGCACCCAGTTCAGCCGCGGCAGCGTCCAAAACCTCGAACCGAGCGGTACGCGCAGCCGCTTCCGGACCCATGCCTGTCTGGTTGACCGTAACTGCCCGGACACTCACCGGTTCCAGCCCCAGTTCTGTGAGCGTGGTTGCTGTCTGCGCAGAGACCGCTGCACTGTCCGGATGGAGGCCGTGATCCACGACCACCGCCCCCACCCGGTACCTCCCGGAGCGGGCCGAGTGCGCTGCGACGGATGCCAGTGCCAACGAGTCCGGTCCTCCGCTGCAGGCCACCAGGATCAGAGACCCCGCCGGGGCTCCCCCCGATTCAAGGGCCTGTTGCAGCAGGTTGCGGGCATTGGCCACCACCGGGCTGAGCCGGGGTCGCCTAACCACCGTTGCGCAGTCCCATCCGGGCGATCCACTTGTCCGGGGCATGGATTTCTTCCTCTGTTGGAAGGTGCTCTGCACTGGTCCAGACAACGTTAAATCCGTCCATGCCCACCCGGTCCACGACCCGGCGCACAAACCTCGCACCGTCACTGTATTGCCGCATTTTGGCATCGAGCCCAAGGACCCGCCGCAGAAACTTCTCTACCGGTCCGCGTGACTTCCCCCGCGCGCTGAAACGGCGGCGAATGGTTTTGACGCTCGGGACGATGCTTGAGTCGACGGCGTCCATCACCACGTTCGCGTGTCCTTCGAGGAGGCTCATGACCGCAGTGAGGTGTGACATTCGTGCCTTGTCCTGCGGATCCTGGAGCAGGGAGAGGATTCCGTTGTCGCTGGAGTCAATCCTTGTGGGGTCAGTGCCTTTGGTGTCACTGCCTTTGGGGTCACTGTCTTTAGTGCCACTGCCTTTAGTGTCACTGTCGACCGCGTCCTGGCCCGCACCTGAGGGGGCGCCACTGCGGGTGAGACCTTTCGCCGCCTTCGCCAGGCGGTCGGAGAGGCCATCCGCCTTATCCAGCAACCCCTCGGTCAGCTCGGAGATATGTGCCAGCATGTGATCCTTCAACCAGGGCGCGGCGGCGAACTGGACCCGATGGGTTTGCTCATGAAGGCAGACCCACAACCGGAAGTCGGCCGGCACCACGTTCAACTCACGCTCCACCGCGAGGATATTGGGGGCTACGAGCATCAGTCGCCCGCCTGATCCGTTCTTCGCTGGCCCGAAGGGGTCGTATTGCCCCAGCACCTTTGAGGAGAGGAAAGCCAGGATGGCACCGAATTGGGCTCCGGTAAGGGTCCCGCCGAGAGCCGCACTGGCGGTGGTGAGCTGTTCCTTGTTGGTGCGGGAGAGATGTTCCAAAGCGGGCGCCATGAGCGCCTGGAAGCTCTGGGTGTTTGCCTTCGCCCAGGACGCCCGATCCACGATCAACAGGTCGGAATCCCGCAGGTCCTTGGCGGCGTCGAGCCCAGTGATCTGGTGGACGTAGCCGATTGATGCGTCAGCTGCGGCGCGGAGCTCAGCGACAGCCTCGGCGATTTCCCGTGGACTGACCTGCGGGCCAGCGGACGTGAGCTTGGCTGCGCTAGCAGCAGCCAGGTCCCAGTTGATGAGTTGAGGCGGTGCCTGGTGTCGGACAGTGGACGAAAAGTTGCTCTCCATGGGGTCCATTCGACCACACTAGCCTGTGAAGATTGGCGCTGCTATCGGCAACCACAACCCGCGATGGCCGCTGCCGTCCGGTCGATTGCGGCACGCGCTGCGACAGTATTTCCGTCCAACTCTCCGGCAATGAATGAGAAGACCAGAAGCCGTCCGTCAACAGTGACCAGGTACCCGCTGAGCGCCGTCACCGCGTTGAGTGTCCCCGTCTTCGCCCTCACCAATCCGGCGCCGTTTGCGGCAGGACCCTGTAGCTCGTACCTATCCTGCAGGGTGCCAGATAGTCCAGCGATCGGCATACCCGCCAGGACCGAGACGAGCGCAGGATCTTCGGAGATTGCCAAGGCCCGCACCACTGCGGCCAACTGGGCCGGCGACACGTCGTTGCGCGGCGAGAGCCCAGCAGCGTCGCTAATGATCATCCCCTCCCCGGGAACTCCCAGCTGTCCCAGAACGCTATCGATGGTATCGGTGGCGCCACCAAAGGATGCCGGCTGGCCGGCGGCTCGCGCCGCCAGCCGGGCGAGGGTCTCGGCGAGGTAGTTGTCGCTGGTGAGGAGCATGTGCTCGATCTGCTGTTCCACGGTTGCCGATGCGACCGCTGCCAACTCGACGGCGTCGGCGGGCGCAGGTGCCCGAATGACTTCAGCCACCACCTCCACACCGGCTTCGCTGCCAGCGGCGGCAAACGCCGCGCTGAAGGCCGTTGCCGCGTCGAAAGCCGCGTCGGCTGACCGGGGCCCCCGGGAGACCCCCTCTTCAACCCATGACGAATTGATCGCCATTGGATAAATGGGGCTGATCTCACCAGCCGCAATGTCCCCCGGTAACCATCCTGCGTTGAGTGTGGGTCCCACGAACATCGTGTCATCAAGCACGATGGTGAACGGTCCGTCGGCCGGGTCCACCGCGTCGAGGGTTTTGTCGGCAAGGGTTTGCAGGCCAGCATGGCCCACCACAGCGTCCGGATCCGACTCCCCGGCGGACAGCAGCACGTCGCCCCCGGCAACCAGCACCAGCTCGCTGCTCCTCGCACCGGCAACCACCGAGGTCTCGAACCGCCGCTCGGGTGACAGCTTGGTCATTGCGGCGGCCGCGGTGAGCAGCTTCTGATTGGAGGCCGGCAGCTGCTGAGCAGCCCCATCCTGGTCAAAGAGGACATCGCCGGAGATGGCGTCCACCACCACCCCGGACAGGTGCCCCGGGCCGTCGAGCATCAGCTCGGCTTCGACGGCTGCCGCCAGAAGCCCCGGATCTGGAAGCGGTGCTTCAGGATCAAGTGCCGCTACCTGCGCGGGCGGAGTCAGTTCGGACGGCGGTATCTGGAGCTCAGGGGTGCTGGGCTGAGGAGCGGGTGCTGGCTCTTCGAGCGCGCTCACCACCGACGGAACAGCGGCAACCCCCAGCGGTACCGCCAGAACCGCGAACACGGCAACAAGGAGGGCCGCGGTGCTCACGCGTGCGCTGCGGAGCATGCAAGTCCCCCCATCGATTAGCTGTCGAACTGGTTCGAACCCACGAGATGCGCCCCAAACCGATATGTTTAAGATTAGACCGGCGCGGCAGCCTTTAAGGCATACCGCCGCGCTACCCCAAAGGATTCCACAGGAGAGTGCCATGAACCTCGACGTCACCATCGAGATCCCCAAAGGATCACGCGTCAAGTATGAAATCGACCACGAGACCCACCGGCTACGCCTGGACCGTGTCCTCTTCACCTCAATGCAGTACCCGACCCACTACGGCTACTTCGAAAACACCCTCGGCGAGGACGGCGATCCGCTGGATGCGATGGTCATGCTCCAGGACTTCGACCTCATTCCGGGTGTGCTGGTTGAGTCGCGCCCGATCGGTGTCTTCAACATGACCGACGACGGCGGCGGTGACGCCAAGGTACTCTGCGTTCCCACCGACCCGCGCTTCGATCACATCAAAGACCTTTCGGATGTGTCACCGTTCCTGCTGGAAGAGATCAAGCACTTCTTCGAACGGTACAAGGACCTTGAGCCGGGCAAATGGGTTGAAGCAGCCGATTGGGCGGATCGGGAAGCCGCGGAGGCCGAGGTTGAAGCCTCGCTCAAGCGTTTTCAGGAGCTCGGGGAACAGCGGGAAGAGGACGAGCCGCAGGGCCGCGACGTGGACGCCGATGTTGAGAACGCTACCGGCACACCGCAGGGCCGCTAACCGGGACAAAACAACGTTTTTCGGTTGATTACACCGGTTTAGAGCATGGCTTCGGGCATACTGAAGCCATGCTCTACGTCTTAACGATCAACCAGCGCGACTCCCGCGAAGTGGGAGACCTGGTCAATGGTCTACTGCGCGGGTTGCGCCAGGTCGAAACCGTAGTGCCATTCCAACGGTCAACGGGGGATGAACTGCAAGGTGTCGTCGACAACGCCACCACTGCCATCGACGTCGCCCTTACGGCACTGAGACACCGTCGATGGCATGTTGGGATCGGCGTGGGTGGCGTTCACTCGCCCATCCCCGAAAATATTCTCGAGGCTCAGGGCTACGGCCTGGTGTACGCGCGACGGGCGGTTACCCGGGCGCAAAAGACCGGCGAACGCATCCCGTTGGCCGTGGAAGGGCCGGACTCGGAGGTGGCGGCAGAGGCTGAAGCGGTGCTTCGACTGCTGGGGCAAATTGTCTTCACCCGAACCGAGGCCGAGTGGAACGTGCTGGATCTGCTGACCCCGGGCGCCCGGGGTCAGCAAAAGCTGATCGCCGCGGAGCTGGGAATCACCACCCAGGCAGTCAGCAAGGCAGTTGTCAGGTCGCACTGGGTGGAGGAATGGGCAACCCGTCCGGCGGCAGCCCGGCTCCTCGACCTGGCGGCCGGACCGGCGGCACTGCCGCCGTCAACGTTGCCCTACGAATCGAGCAGCACCTACTGACTCAGTGCCGCACGCTACACGAGGGAGCGGAGGACCTTGGCGGCACCGTCGTCGTACACGCTGCCCGTCACCTCGGTTGCTGCCGCGAGCACTTCATCGGGTGACTGTCCCATCGCCACGCCCCTGGCCGCCCACTCGAGCATCTCAATGTCATTGCGGCCATCACCGATCGCAACAGTACGGGACGGGTCGATTCCCAGACGCCGGCGCAGTAGCTCAAGGGCACTCGCCTTGGTGACACCAGCCGCGGCAATATCAAGCCAGGCAGTCCACCCCACCGAGTAGGTGACACCGTGCAGGCCAATCGCCTCGACCGCCTCCCCGAACTGTTCAGCGGTGCTGTCGGTGCTGAACACCACCACCCGTACCGCGGCCGCGTCGAGCATTTCGCTGAAGTCCACCGTGTGGGTATCGGCCCCGAAGCTGGCATCCTGGAACAGTTCGGTGGCAAGGAAATTTCCCTCGTCATCCTCAAGCGCGTATTTGGCGGTGGGCAATTTCTCCCTGAGCGCGACGAGTGCCGGTTTGGGGTCGAAGGTGACACGATCGATGATTTCGAACCCGAGGGCTAGTTTCGGATCGACGCGGAGTGTTACCCCTCCGTTGGAGCACACGCTGTACCCGCTGGTGATGCCAATCTGTTCGATGATGGGCAACGCCGCACCGAGTGAGCGCCCGGTGGCGATAATGACCTGATGCCCAGCGTCGACCACCGCCCGCGCGGCGTCACGGACCTCGTCAGACATCACTCCCTTGTGGTCCACGAGGGTGCCGTCGACGTCGAGGGCGATGAGTTTGCGTTCGGTCTGCTGGTCTTCGATGCCTGCAGTGGAGAATTCTTTCATTACTCCAGTGAACCAGATTCGCTGCTCCTCGGGGTAGGTCGGGTCAGGATGCTCCAAGAACCGGGAGTACGTCCAGCCCGCCCAGGTAGGGACGGAGCGCCTCCGGGACCGTCACTGAGCCATCGGCATTCTGATGGTGCTCGAGGATGGCGACGATCCAGCGGGTGGTGGCGAGCGTACCGTTGAGTGTTGCAACAGCCCGGGTGCCCTTGTATCCCTCCGGCTGCCGCTCCCGAATGTTGAGGCGGCGGGCCTGGAAGGTGGTGCAGTTGGAGGTGGATGTCAGCTCGCGGTAGGCCTCCTGGGTGGGAACCCATGCTTCGCAGTCGAACTTGCGGGCGGCGGACATGCCGAGGTCACCGGCGGCAGTGTCGATCACCCGGTAGAGCAGCTCCACCTTGGCGAGCATTTCCTCTTCCCAGGCGAGCATGCGAGCGTGCTCCGCATAGGACTCTTCCTCGGTGGTGTACGCGAACATTTCGACCTTGTTGAACTGGTGGACCCTGATGATTCCCCGGGTGTCCTTGCCGTGTGAGCCAGCTTCCCGGCGATAGCAAGAGGACCAGCCGGCATAACGGACCGGACCGGAAGAGAGGTCGAGGATCTCATCGGAGTGATAACCCGCCATTGCTACTTCGGAAGTGCCCACCAGGTAAAGGTCGTCCTCCGCGAGGCGGTAGATTTCGGCGTCGTGGGCGACGTCGAACCCAGTACCCTGCATGATTTCCGGGCGAACCAGCGTCGGGGTGATCATGGGAGTGAAACCAGCCTGAACAGCCTGGTCCATGGCCATATTCAGCAGCGCAAGCTCCAGCCGGGCGCCAACACCCTTGAGGAAGTAAAAGCGGGACCCCGAAACCTTCGCTCCGCGCTCCATGTCGATTGCACCGATCAGCTCACCGATTTCCAGGTGGTCCCTGGGCGTGAAGCCTTCGGCACTGAAATCACGTGGCGTGCCGACTGTCTTGATGACCTCAAAATCGTCCTCGCCACCGGCCGGGACGCCGTCCTGGATGGCATTCGGCAAGCGACGCAGGAGTGCGTCCTGGTCCTGCCTGGCCGCTTCAGCCTCGACCGCTGCTGCCTTGACTGAAGCGGCGAGCTCCTTAACCTCCGCGAGCAGCGCCTGCTTTTCGTCACCTTTGGCCTGGGCGACCCGCTTCCCGAAAGCGTTCTGGTCTGCCCTGAGGGATTCGGCGCTGGTTACCACCTCACGACGTCGGGAGTCAGCCGAAATGATCGCATCCACCAGCGCAACGTCTGCGCGGCGGGCTCGCTGGGAGGTGCGGAATTTCTCAGGGTTTTCGCGGAGTTCATTAACATCGATCACGAGCCAAGACTACCAATGGCCCAGGACGATTATCCCCGGCTGACACTTCATGGCGATACGCTGAGGTGCATCATGCCGATTCGCCTGATCCTCCTCTTCGTCCTGGCCCTTGCCGCTGCCGCCTCCGCGATGAGCTGGTTGGGGGTCCGCCGGTTGCATTCCCGGCAGCATCCAGCTCCGACGGCGCTGCCTGGCCGCCCGGCCCCGACGGGCCGACAGCGAGTGGCCCTGATCATCCACCCCGGAAAACTCAACGCCGATCTTGCGCGGAGTCAGGTGCACATGGCCTGCGCTGAGGCGGGGTGGGACCCACCCCTGGTCTTTGAGACCACGGTCTACGAACCGGGTTTTGAGCAGGCGACCCGGGCGCTGCGGGAGGGGGCCGACGTCGTCATCGCCGCTGGCGGTGATGGGACGGTCCGTGCCGTGGCCCGAGCGTTGTCTCATCAAGATGCGGCGCTGGGGCTGCTGCCCCTGGGGACCGGGAACCTCTTGGCCCGCAATCTGGGGATTCCCGTGTCGGATCTGAAGGCCAGCGTGCACGGGGCACTTCACGGCGACGGGCGGCGAATTGATATGGGCCGTATCGAGTTGCACAACGAGCAGACCGGATCCCGTACCGAGCACGTCTTCCTGGTGATGGGTGGCGTTGGCCTAGATGCGGTGGTCGTTGCGGCCACCAGCGATGTCCTGAAAGAAAGGTTGGGGTGGCTGGCCTACAGTGAGGCCGGGTTCCGCAGCCTTCCGGGTAGGCGCCAGCGGGTGAGCATTAGCCTCGACGGTCAGCCCGCACAGAGCCGGAAGGTACACAGCGTGCTTTTTGCCAACTGTGGGCGGTTGCCAGGGGGAATCGAATTGATCCCGAACTCGACCCTCGATGATGGGTATCTGGATGTCGTGGTGATGAGCCCGCGCAGCATAGTGGGGTGGATCTGGCTGGGGACCAAGATTGTCTTCCGCCCCCGGAGTGTCATCCCGGTGATCAACTACTATCAGGCCCGACACATCACGGTGACGGTAGCGGATCCTACGGAAACCCAGCTCGACGGCGACCTCGCAGGGGCCGTCACCTCACTGGACGTCAGCATTGACCCTGGCGCGTTGCTTGTCAGGTCCCCACCGTTCCCTGACCTGCAACGCACCAGATCAATGGTGCGAAGAACCAGAGGTTAGCGGGTGCCGCCCTCGGTGTCGGAATCCGTGTATTCTCCCTGCGGCCCGGTACCGTCCGCTGGATCTTCCTCGACGTCCGTGTATTCGCCTTCTTTCTCAGGGTCCTGGTCGCCGGTGTACCCGCCTTCGGTCTCTTTTTCTTTCTGCGCGCCGGTGTAACCACCACCGGGGATTGGCTCAAGGTGCTCAGACTCCGAGTCCGGGAATTCGCCTTTTGCCTGGCTGTTGATGAGCTGCTGCTCCTCCGAGAAGCGCAGATCATTGGCCTGGTCTCCGGCGTCCCCGCGGTAGTTTTCGTCAGAGGTGGCTCCGCCGCCCTCGTTCGGGTTGACGTCGCGTCCGTCGTTAGCTTGCTCGCTCATAGTGCGCCTTTCGTTGAACGGTTGCGCCGACCTCGGCGCCTTGAGTGAAGCCTACTGATGAACAGGTTCAACTGGGAAGCATCCCTAAGCTTTAAGCAGCCCGCGAACAGCCTTCTCGGAGGCCGAGTAGCTGGCAATTTCAATCACTTCGCCGGCCATGAACCGGTCGACCAGCCGCGGATCAACATAGGAACGTTTGGCGACTGCCGGCGTATTGCCCAGCTTTTCGGCAACCGCGCGCATTGTCGCCGCCACAGCCTTCTGCCGGGCGGTCTTGCTGGTGGCCAGCAGGTCGCTGCGGGCAAGGTCCATTGCTGCAACGACAGTGGCCTGCCAGGTCCGGAAGTCCTTGGCGGTGAAGCCCTCGCCGGTGACCTGACGGAGGAACCCGTTCAGTTGCGAAGCGTCGACGCGATGCCAGTCGCCGTCGGGGGTGCGGTAGGCGAGGGCGGTGTCGGCCTGCTCCCGCTTCACCATCGGCCGCAGCGCTGCCGCAAGGTCTGCATCCTCGACGGAGGATTCCCATTGCTGGCCACTCTTTCCCGGGAACTCAAAGATGATCATCGGACCCTTGATCCGGACGTGCTCCACCTGCAGGGTGGTGACCCCAAAGGACCCATTGGTCTCCGCATATTGCTCGGAACCGATTCGGAGCGACCCTGAATCGACGATTCGTAGTGCAGCGGCGAAGGCTCGCTCCCGGGGAATACCCTCACTGCGGAGGTGGGTGGTGATAACCCGTCGGGCGGCGGGAAGCTTTTCCCCGAATTCGAGTGCCCGATCGAATTTCTCGCGATCCTTCTTCTCCCGCCAGGCCGTGTGGTAGACGTATTGTCGGCGACCCGCGGCGTCGGTACCCAGCGCTTGAATATGCCCGTTGGGGTAGGGCGCAATCCAGACATCCTTCCACGCCGGGGGGATGGCCAGCTCCTTGATGCGCCGAAGATCGGCAGCGTCGCGCAACGGGGTTCCATCGGCTAGCCGGTAGCTGAACCCCTTACCGTGTCGACGGCGAGTAATGCCCGGCTTTTCACAGTCACTGCGGCGAAGTCTGGGCATTGGGCCACCTTTCCGGATCGAGAAGATCAGCCTACTGCGTATTCCTGGTGAGAGCACGGCAGGTGCGCGTCAGCCAGCGAATGTGGTGTGAGATGGCCAGCGGTAGCAGCTCGCGTTGAGTTTAACCGTTCCGAATCGCTGCAGCCGCTCCCGGACCAAATCGTCACGATCTCAGGATGAATGCGTCGCATGCCGTTTCAGTGCCGAAGCACCCACGCCGCGCTATCCGGCTCCAACCATCCGTCCTCAGCCTGGGGCGCCGAAGCGATGACCACCGTGCTGCCCGGGGGCAACCGTGCTGGTGCATCTCCCATGGCCACAGCAACAAAGAACTCCGACCCGCGTTCACAGATGAGCAGGTCGCCGTTCCCCACCCGCCAGACGCCAGCATCGCCGGAGTTCAGTACGCCCTTAAACCCCAGCTGGCGCCGCAGCTCAAGTGCGGCGGTGACTAACCGGAGCGTTGAATGCTCGTCCTCCTGATGCACCTCGACAGCCGATGCCCCCCACGACGACGGAAGAGGGAGCCACGGCGAGGAAGGCGCATCGACCAGTGAGAAGCCGTGGGACTTTTCGGGGGCCACCGTCCAGGGAAGCGGCACCCGCGCGCCGTCGCGGGACACTCCACCGCGCTCCCACATGGGATCCACCCGTGCGGCCACTGGCACATCGACCTCAGTCAGCCCCAGCTCTTGCCCCTGATAAATGTACGCACCCCCCGGTAGACCAAGAATGGCCAAGAGTCCTGCCCGCGCCCGCGCCACGCCGCGGCTGCCCCCACCGAAGCGTGTTGCCGAACGAACAATGTCATGATTTTCCAGGGCCCAGGTAGGCGATGCACCATGTTCCAGCCGGGCTGCTTCAAGCTCACGCCCAACACCAGCCCACTCATTGGCATCCCAGCCAAGACGGACGAACGCAAAGGCGAACGCCTGGTGCATCTCGTCGCTGCGGGTGTACCTCGCCGCCTGCTGCGGATCGAGGTTGACCTCGCCCACCAGGAAACGCTCCGGAGTGTATGAATCGGTGAGCGTTCGCCAGCGCCGATACACTTCGTGGACCTCCTCCTGGTCCGACACCAGTGGATTTGATCTAAGCCCGTCGACGACGGTGCCCGTGGTTGCCGCATCCGGCAGGCCCTCAGCCTTGAACAGTGCATGCGCTACATCGATGCGCAGTCCATCAACTCCCCTGTCGAACCAAAAACGCAGCACCTCCGCGAAGTAGTCCCCGACCAACGGATTCCGCCAGTTCCAGTCCGGCTGGGCCGGCGAGAACAGGTGCAAATACCACTGGTGGTCGGAGTCCGAGCCCGGATTTACTCGGCTCCACGCGCTGCCACCGAAGACACTCTGCCAATTATTCGGGGGCGTGGCGGGATCGGGTCCGTCCGCGAAATGGAACATTGCCCGCTCGGACGAGCCCGGCGATGACCTGAGCGCCTGTTGGAATAGCGGGTGCTCCGATGAGCAGTGGTTGGGAACGACGTCGAGCACAATCCTCAGGCCCAGCGAGTGGGCAAGATCGAGCAGCTGATCGAATTGTTGGAGGGTCCCAAAGAGGGGGTCGACATCGCAGTAATCGCTGACATCGTAACCCTGATCCACCTGGGGCGAAGGCTGGAACGGAGTGAGCCAGATGCCGTCCACACCGAGAGACGCGATATACGGAAGACGAGACAGTAAACCAGCAAGATCCCCGACTCCATCACCATCGCCGTCCGCGAAAGACCTCGGATATACCTGGTATATGACGGCTGATTGCCACCACGGATCGCTCATTTGGTGGCCCCGGAGGTGAGACCCTCAACAATGCGACGCTGGAAGATGAGCACCATGATCACCAGCGGAATGGTGACAATCACCCCCGCGGCCATTTGCTCCCCAAAGGGTGCCTGAAACTCGGTGGCCCCGGTGAACTTGGAGATGGCAACCGTGGCAGTTTGGATCGCAGGGTCATTGACCATCGAGAGAGCGATGATGAACTCATTCCAGCTGTGGATGAAAGTAAGGATTGCGGTAGTGAAGACACCCGGCGCTGCGAGAGGGAGCAACACCTTCCGGAATGCCTGCCACTTGCTGCAGCCGTCGATCATCGCGGCTTCCTCAAGATCAAACGGCAATGACTTCATGAAGGTGGTCAGGTTCCACACGGCAAGCGGGATCGCAAAGGACAGGTTGGGGACAATCATCGCCTGATAGGTGTTGATCCAGCCGATATCGGTAAAAAGCCGCAGCAGGGGAACAACAACCGAGATGCCGGGAAACATTGATGTTGCAATGATGACGCCCAGGATCACCGATTTGAACCGGAAGTTGAGCCTGGAGATGGCGTACGCCGCGAAGATTCCCAGAACCAACGCGGCCGCCGTGGTGACTCCGGCAACAATCAGGCTGTTAAGCAGTGCCTGTCCGAACATGGTGGAACCGTCAAAAACCTTGATGTAGTTTTCGGCGGAGAACGGTTGAGGAAGGAGGGTGTTGTCGAAGATGTCGGAGGTACGGCGGAAGCTTGAAACCAGCATCCAATAGAACGGCGCCAGGCAGTAGACGAGGATTGCGGCTAGGCCGACGTACACCGAATAGGATTTCCACCCTCGCCGCTTACCCAGGCGCTTGGGCGCTTTCTTGGCGGGTGTGTCCACGGCGGCTGTTTCCACGGCGGGAACTACGGGAATCTGTGTCATCGGGCTGCCTTGACCTTTCGGGTGCTGGTGGCTCGGCTCAACGCCCGCACCTCTTTGGTCCCGGCGACATCCGCGCCGAGGATTTTGACGAAAGCGATTGCAACCACCGCAACGTAAAGGAACAGGATGATCGCGAATGCCGATGCCGAGCCGTAGCGCAGTTGGTTTGATTCGTCCCAGGCGAGCATCGAGAGGGTTTCGACCGATTCCTTGCCGGGACCGATCAAGACGAACGGGAGGTCAAACATTCGCAGAGCGTCGAGCAGGCGAAACAGGACCGCAACCAGGAGTGTGGGCTTGACGAGTGGAAGGGTGATGGAGCGAACCTGGCGCCAGAACCCGGCACCATCGATTCTCGCCGCCTCGTAGACCTCCTCAGGAATGATCTGCATACCCGCCAGCACTAGAAGGCCGATGAAGGGGGCTGTCTTCCATACCTCCGCCACGATGATTGCTACCTTCGACGCGACACCTTCGGCGGTCCAAAGGATCTCGCTTCCGATCAGACTGTTGGCGATGCCGTCCGACTGGAAAATCCATCGCCACAGGAGGCCCGAGACGGCCGTGGGGATAGCCCAGGGAATCAGAATGCTTGCCCGGAGGAAACTCCGGCCACGGAAGGCGCGGTTCATCGCGAGAGCAAGACAAAGGCCCAGAATGGTTTCGAGGGCGACTGTGGTGACGGTGAAGAAAGTGGTATTTCCGAATGCGTTGAGGAACCGGGCACCTGTTTCGCCAACAAAGAGGTCGGTGTAGTTTCCGAGCCCTACAAAGACTTCTCCTTCCGAGACGAACCCATCGGCGTCAAGTCCTGACTGCTGACGGAACATGGACTGGTAGAGCGCCGAAATCAAGGGGTAGGCAATGACCAGTGCGAGCACGAGAAGAGTTGGCGAGAGCAGCATTGCCGCCATTCGACCCTCGCCTGCGGTGCGTTTACCGGATGTGTTCCGCCCGGGTGGGCGGGCACCCGACGTCGCCCGCACGGACGCGGAAGTTCTCGTACTCATGTGGTCCTCACTTGATCTTTAACAGATTCTGATACGTGCCGTGCCCGCCCGGGCTGACCCCGGGCGGGCACGCGTGTCACTATTCGGCGGACAATTCCTCGAGCTTCGCCTGCATATCGGCGAGTGCCGCCTCAGGGTCCTTGTCGCCTGTCAGCGCTGCGTACGCTTCTTCCTGGATAGCCGTTGTCGTGGCGCCATACTGGACTACCTTCGGGCGGGGCTGCGCATTCTCCAGCGACTCCAGGAGGGTGGGGTAGAACGGCCGTTGCTCCACAACGGCGGGATCCTCAAGAAGGGCCGCATACACTGGCGCACGCGAGCTCTTGTCTAGCCGAGCGCGAGACTCTTCTTCACTGGTGAAAAACTTGATGAAGTCCAGAGCCGTGGCCTTATTGGTGGTGAAGGGCGAAATGGCCAGGTTCCGGCCGCCAAGGGTGGAAACGCCGGGGTTGTCTCCAATGCCTGGGACTGAGCTGACACCAAACTTGTCAAGCACTTCACTGGAGCCGTCAGTAGCGGTCAACGACGAGTAGACAAAGGGCCAGTTTCGCAAGAACACCACTTCGCCGTCCTGGAAAGCCCGGCGTCCCTGCTCTTCGAGATAGGTGATGGCGTCACTCGGAACGAGGTCGTCGGTGAAGGCATCACTCAACTGGGTCAATCCTGCCAAGGCTTCCGGAGAATCAACGGTCGGGTTGCCTTCCTCGTCGAACACCGCACCGCCTGCCGAGGCTACAGCCTCGGTGAAGTTCACCGTGAGCGCTTCGTTCTTATCGAACTGGCCCGCGTAGCAGGACACGCCCTCTCCTTCGGGAAGCGCGAGGATCGCGTCGCACGCAGCCTCCATTTCATCCCAGGTTGCTGGCGGGGAGTCAATCCCTGCCGCCTCCAACAGGTCAGTCCGGTAGTAGAGCAGGGCGCCATCCGTGTAGTACGGAGCCCCGTAAAGTGTGTCGCGGTAAGACGCGGCATCGACCGTCGCGGGGATCATACGGTCGGTGGGGAGCGCATCCTCGGGGAGCGGCTCGATCCACCGGTTCGCTGCAAATTCGGAGGTCCAGACGACATCGAGGTTCAGCACACTGAAGGTGTCCGACTCAATCTGCGCGTTCTGGATCAGCTGCTGACGCTGCTGGTCGGCGGAGTCCGGAAGCTCGATCAGCGTCACTTGCTCATCGGGATGCTCGGAATTCCACTTGTCGAGACTGTCCTGTGCAGCGCCCGACGCATCTCGGGAAGAGACGTAGTTGATGGGACCGCGTCCCTCGAATTCTGCTTCTGATACGGCTGTTCCTTCGTCCTCGGATACTTCGCCGCCCGCGCAGCCCGAAAGCGCGAGGGCTGAGATAGCAAATGCTGCCGTGCCTAAAAGGATGTGCCGGTGTTGGCGACGTTGCCTCATGTACTGCTCCTTGTGTGTGTTGACGGTGTTGAAAAGGAATTGTGGGTGGCCGTTAGGAACTGGCCCGTGGCGGGCCCGTCGATCCACGCTTGATCAACCGGTGCTGCACGACCCGTGGGCCGAGATCCCGTGACCGAAGAATTTTCCTGACGGCGATCTGTCCCATCTCCTCCAGCGGCTGCGCGATGGTGCTCAGGGCTGGGTGAACATGCTGTGAGGTGGAGGTGTTGTCGAAGCCAAGCACTGAAACGTCCTCGGGAACCCGTCGACCAAGCTTCTGCAGTTCGTTGACGACGGCCGCACCCATTTCGTCGCTCATGGCAAAAATGGCGGTTAGGTCCGGGTCTTGCTGAAGGAGTTGAGCGAGGCCGGGGGCGCCACTTTCATAGAAGAATGTGCCGGCCGCCGTGACCGTCGCGCAGCCTGCCTCGATCATCGCCCGTTCATACCCGCGCTGCCGGGGTTGTGCGACGAAAACAGATACAGGATCTCCGGCGAGTAACCCGATGCGCCGGTGACCGAGCTTCAACAGGTACCGGGTGGCATCATAGGCAGCAAGTTCATCGTTGATAGCGACGCTCGGCGAACCGGAGTTGTCGCTGATGGCAACCGAGATGATCGGGATGGCGGGGCCAAGGAGCTGACGCATTTCCGGGGTGATGACGGCCGAGATGAGGATGACCCCGGCGGCGCGGTAGGTGCGTAGGGTCCTCAGGTAGCCTGCGATGAAGGTGGACTTCACGCCTGTCCGGCCGAGCATCACCGCGTAGCCACGCTCACGGGCGGCATCCTCGACCCCCCGCATCACCTCGGAGGCGAGAGCGTCGGACACCATTGGTGCCAGGAGGCCAATAACTGACGTCTGACGGGTCTTGAGCGTTCGTGCGAGGGAGTCCGGCTCGTAGTTGAGCTTTTTGATCGCCCCCTCCACGCGCTGGCGTGTGGCGTCCGTATAGCCAACCAGGCCATTCATCACCCTGGACACCGTGGCAGGCGAAACGCCGGCTTGTTGGGCCACATCCCTGATCGTTGTCACGGTTTCCTCCCCTCTGAGGACTCACGAAATCCGTTACGTAAACGGTTTACGTAATCGGTTTCGTGACTTGCAGCACTAACGCTAAGCCGAGGGAGTAAGAAAGCCAGCACGTTTCGTAAACAGGTGACCGAACCTTCCGATCCGGTCGCGGTCTACTGGGGTATCCAAGCATCCGAGGACTGATTGGCAGTGGTCGGGAAGGTCTTCGACGAAAGTCCTGGAACGCCACCCCCTCCAGGCGAGCGGGCGGCGTCCGTGCGACAGCTGGTGGCGATCAGCTAATCATTCTGCTGGAGTGATTCCACCCAGATCCGAGCTGCCCTGAAGGCCTCATCCGAGGTATGCCTGGCGACCGAGTGTTCGCGCCGATCGGCTCTGGCGTAGGACCCGAGAAACCGCAGGTGGGGACTGATCCGATGCAACCCCTTCAACGCGTCGGCCACCCGGGCATCAGCAATATGGCCTTCGGCGTCGATGCTGAAGAAATAGTCGCCGAGGAACTGACCGGTGGGCCTGGATTCGATCCGGCTCAGGTTCACTCCACGGGCAGCGAACTGGTCGAGGATCTCCATTAGCGCGCCGGGGTGGTCTTCCGGCAGCGGAATGACGAGGGTCGTTTTGTCGGCACCGGTGGGCTCGGGCAGGACGTCGGGCCGGCTGACCAGGATGAACCGGGTCACTGCGTCGGCGACGTCTCCGATGTGGCTTCCCAGCACGGGCAGGCCCAACCGCTCAGCCACGAACGGCGAACAGATCGCTGCATCGTAAGGACAGTCTTTTTCCAGGAGGCCCACTGCCGCTGCGGCCGTGGATGAACCCGGCATATATTCTGCCCCCGGAATATTCTGGGTGATCCACAACTGGCACTGAGCCCAGGCATGCCCATGGGTCGAAATGGTCTGGACGTCGTTCAGCCGAATCTCCGGTTTGGCCACCAGAACAAAGGTAATGGGAACGAGCACCTCGCGGATGATCCGCAGTGGTTCGCCCTGGGAGATGGCGTCGAGGGTGGCGCTGACCCCGCCCTCCACTGAGTTTTCGATTGGCACCATCGCGGCATCAACGGACCCATTGCGCACCAGGTCCAGGGCGGCGTTCACCGTCGGCGCCGGAACCCGCCGGGCGACGTCGGCGCCGGGGACCTGTAAGAGAGCCGCCTCCGTGAAGGTGCCCTCCGGGCCCAAAAAGGTATAGGACGCCTCAGGTGCGGGTGAGCTCATGGATTCCTCACAGTCACAGAACGGTGGGCGGCTGATTGGTGTCGGAGACCATCGGCCTACCTGCCTCTAGCCAGGCACCCATCCCACCATTGACGTTCACCGCCGAGTAGCCATTGGCGACCAGCCACTGCGTGACTCGTTGGGAGCGACCACCGGTCCGGCAAATGACGTGCAGGTCGGTGTCCGGGTCGAGTTCATCCAGGCGCGCTGGAATCTGCTCCATCGGAATGTGCACCGCGCCGTCAATGTGGCCTGCCTCCCACTCGTAGTCCTCCCGGACATCCAAGACGGTGCTGTTGTCGGCAATTGACTCGATCGAGACGCTCTCGGACTCACTCATCGGCAAACCCCTTCCCTTAGGTCGTATTCCGCCCAAGCCTATAGTGGGAGGCGAACCTCACCCACAATGCTGTACCCCATCGGGAGGTAACAATGGCAGCCACTCAACCCACCATCCTCGCCACATCAGGCGGCTACCGGCGAGGGCAAAGGGTGGATCTCGAATTCAACCACCTGATGCACCACGCCATTGACCTTGCCGGCGCCTCCGGTCGCCGTCCACGCGTTACCTACATCGGAACTGCTGGTGGCGATTCGCGCGAATGGAACCAGCGCTTCATCGAGGCTGCGCGGATCGCTGGCTTTGAAGCATCCTGCCTGAACCTGTTCACCATGCCGAACATTGATTCGATGGAGGACCATCTCCTGTCCCAGGACGTGGTGTGGGTCGGTGGCGGGTCCGTGGCGAACCTCCTCGCCGTGTGGCGTGTTCACGGCCTCGACCTGATCCTCCACAGAGCCTGGCAGGCCGGCGTGGTGCTCGGCGGTGTCTCGGCCGGGTCCCTGTGCTGGTTCCGCGGCGGGGCAACCGACTCCTTCGGACCGGAGTTGCAGCCGGTGACCAACGGGCTCGGCTTCCTACCCTATGGCAACGGTGTGCATTACGACTCCGAGGAACGACGGCGGCCCCTCATCCACCAGCTGGTGGCCAACGGCACCCTCGGTGAAACCCACTGCACCGACGACGGCGTCGGACTGGTCTATCACGGCACGGCACTGGTGGAGGCAGTCAGTGAGACCCCAGGCAAGAGTGCCTACATTGTTCGGGCGGGCGCCGGGGAGAGTGTCGACGCCATAGCCGTCGAGGAACCATGGGAAGCCAGACTGCTGGGGAGCGTCAAGTGACCGAACTGCATCAGCTGACAGCGTTGGCCCAGCGGGACGCAATCGCTCGTGGGGAACTGAGTTCACGGGAGTTGACCTCCCACTACCTGCGTCGGATTGACGAGCTTAATCCGGGTCTCGGATCGTTTATCGCCGTGACCGGCGAGTCGGCCATGAGGGAAGCCGCGGCGGCCGATGAGCGTCTTGCCTCCTCGCCGAGAGGAAAAGTGCTTCCGGTATTGCAGGGGATGCCCCTGGCGCACAAGGACCTCGTCGACGTCGAGGGTGTCCCCACCACCTTCGGCACCGCTGCGTTTCCCCCATCGGTCGCGACACGGGATTCTCCGCTGGTGTCCATCCTGCGCGGCGCAGGTGCCATCAGCCTGGGCAAGACCCAGGTGCCGGAGTTCGGCCTGAGCTGTCACAGTGAGAATGACGTTGCACCAGCCGCCCGTAACCCGCTCGATCCGGCGCTCAGCCCGGGCGGCTCCTCAGGCGGCAGCGCCGCGGCTGTCGCTGCGGGCATGATTCCCTTCGCACCCGGTAGCGACGGCGGGGGATCGGTCCGCATTCCGGCGTCGGCCACCGGGTTGATCGGCCTCAAACCCAACCGTGGCCGGATCCCCTCCCTGTCCGGGCAGGCCGATCTCGGACAGTTTGTGGTGGCCGGGCCCCTGGCCCGCACGACGGCGGACGCCGCGCTCCTTCTGGATGCGATGGTGGCTGCCCCGAATTTCCGTGCGACCAGCGCGGTGCCGCCGTCGTCGTCATTCCTCGACGCCGCCCTCCAGGCGGAGGGCACGTTCCGCATCGGGGCCAGTACGCTGTCACCGTTCGCCTCGGCATTCGATATTGCGTTGGACCCCGAGGTGCGTGCCGCCTACGAGAGGGGAATTGAGGCGCTCATCTCGGCCGGACACGACGTCGTCGAAGCCTCGATCACCTACGACAGCCGCTACCACCAAGCCTTTCAGACCGTCTGGACAGCGGCGCTGGCGACGGCACCGATCCCACCAGGCAACGAACGGCTCCTCACCCGGCTTGCCGCCACCATGCGTGAGCGGGCGCTGTCACGAAGCGCGGCCGACCTGGTGGCGGCGATCGATATTCTGCGGCAGTTTGAGCAGGAAACCATCACCCAGTATTCGGCCCATGACCTCATCCTCACCCCAGCGCTCGGGCAGACCCCCCGGCCAATCGGGTGGTATGCGTCCGAGGACGGGGACACCGACTACATCAGGCAATGCCAGTACTCCCCGTTCACATCGATGGTCAATGTCTGCGGCTTGCCGGCCCTCGCGCTGCCGACCCTGACCACTGACGCGGGGCTTTCAATGGGTATCCAGCTCATCGGGCGCCCCAGCGGCGAGGCCCAGTTGCTGTCGGTTGCAGCCCAACTCGAATCGGCCACCGGGAGTGTTGCCTGACCCCACCCCCATTGCGCAGCCCGACTCCATGAAACAGACTGTTACTCATCGGTAACCAGCCTGATCAAAGGAGATCGCGTGCCCAACCTCGCCAATAACCTCACTTCCACAGCCCACGAGCACCCGGAAGCGGTGGCGATCAAGCTCGACGACGTCGAACTCACCTTCTCGGCTCTGGATGAGTGGAGCCAGCGGGTTGCACGACTGTTGGCCCAGAAGGACGTGCAGGCGGGCGACCGAATAGCACTGATCATGCCGAATATTCCTCAGATGGCATTTATCTACTACGGCGTGCTGCGGTTCGGCGCGGTGGTGGTTCCCCTCAATCCTCTGCTGAAAGCCCGTGAAATTGAGTACCACCTGAGCGATTCAGGGGCACGCCTGGTCTTTGCCTGGGAGGGGGTGGCATCGGAGGCCGAATCTGCGGTCGGACAGATCGCGGCCAGCGCAGCCCAGGGAACCACCCTTGAGGTGGTCACCGTCGATGCAGGCACCTTCATGCAGCAGCTTTCAACGATTGAACCAGAGCCGCAGGTAGCGGAGGTCGATGATGAGGACACCGCGGTGTTGCTGTACACCTCCGGTACGACGGGGCGGCCCAAAGGCGCCGCGCTAACGCATCTGAACCTGCGCCGGAACGCTGAGATATCGCGGGACCTGATGGGAACCTCCGTGGGGGACGTGCTGTTTGGAGGGCTACCGTTCTTCCACATCTTCGGGCAGACCTGCGCCCTGAACGCAGCGGTGCTCACCGGCGCAACGGTGACCCTCCTGCCCCGGTTTCAACCCGGCAAAGCCCTGGAGATTATCGCCCGCGACTCGGTAACCATCTTCGAGGGGGTGCCCACCATGTACATCGCGATGCTGCGGCACCCCTCGGTTGCGGAGACCGACCTGTCGTCGCTGCGCGTGGCGGTTTCGGGAGGGTCTGCCTTGCCCGTGGAGGTGCTCCACGAATTCGAGCGGGTTTTCAGTGCTGAACTGCTGGAAGGCTACGGCCTGTCGGAGACATCGCCGATCGTGAGCTTCAATCGACGCGGAGTGGTCAGGAAACCGGGCTCGATCGGAACCCCGGTAGACGGCGTCCAGGTGCGGATGCTCGACGCCGACGGCACGGAGGTGCCTACCGGTGAAGTGGGCGAATTGTCGGTCAGCGGCCACTGCGTCATGAAGGGCTATTGGAACAACGACGACGCCACCGCCGCCGCTATTCCCGACGGCTGGTTCCGGACCGGGGATCTTGCCAGATTCGACGACGACGGAGCCATTTTCATCGTGGACCGCAAGAAGGACATCATCTTACGTGGCGGATACAACGTCTATCCGCGCGAGATCGAGGAAGTGCTCTACGAGCACCCGGCAGTCGCCGAAGCAGCGGTCATTGGCGTTCCTGATGAGCTGCAGGGTGAGGAGATCGTGGCGGTTGTCGGCATCAGGGCCGAAGCGGAACCCGCGGACGACGCCGCCCGCGAGCTCCTGGGCTCCCAAATACTCGAGTTCACCAAGGAACGTGTCGCGGCCTACAAGTACCCTCGGCGGGTCCTGCTGGTGGAGGCACTTCCCAAGGGCCCGACCGGCAAGATCCTCAAAAGGGAAATCCGGGTCTAGCGGCAGCCGCCAGGATCAAGCCCGTGGGTCAGGAGTCGTCGTCTCCCCGGTTGTCTTCACTTTCGACTTCCTTCCCCTCGGGAAGTTCATTTGCCGGACCGGGACCGCCGTAGCCGCCGGCATCGATCTCGTCGGACCCACCGACCGACTCCGCCGCGTCGTCGCGTTCCTTGTCACTCTGTTCACTCATGGGATGGCACCTTTCCTGCAGTTGGCTAAGTACACAGCGAACTTATCACTTCGAGGAGACCCCGATGACCTCATCAGAGGACCGCACGGCCAGGGTTTTGCGGGTCTGGGAGCAGAACGCTGCAAGCTATGACCGGAAGATCGCACTTCTGGATCGGTTTTGGTTTGGCGGTGGTCGGGAATGGCTGGGGGCCCGGGCAACCGGGCGCGTGCTGGAAGTGGCGGTCGGCACCGGCCTGAATCTAGCCCACCTCCCGGTTGACTCGCAGGTGAGTGGAATCGATCTCAGCCCGGCAATGCTGAGCATTGCCGCCGGACGGGCATCCCGACTGGGCCGCCCGATGGATCTGCGGGTCGGCAACGCCGAAGATCTTCCCTTCGATGACTGCTCGTTCGATACCGTCCTGTGCGGGCTGTCGCTGTGTGGGATACCCAGCCCAGCCTCAGCCATCGGAGAAGCGAAGCGGGTATTGGCACCCGGCGGACGCCTGCTCCTTCTGGATCATGTGGCAAGCACCTGGCCACCGGTCTACGCGATGCAATGGCTGTTGGAACGGGCCACGATCCGACTGGCGGGCGAGCACTTCACTCGCCGGCAGCTGCCTCTGGTGCAGGCGGCTGGGTTTAGCGTCGTCGAAGTCGAGCGTCTCAAGGCCGGCTCGATTGAACGAATCCACGCCCTCAAGCCCTGATTCTGTCGTGCTGCTACCCGTCCCACACTGCTCACTCCGCCACAATTGGCCCCCGGGGCTGTATTAGTCCCGGTTCTTTGGCATGCTGTAGCAATGGCAAACCGAGCGGGCACAGTCGCCCTACCCAGCGATCTCGTCGACATTACTTCCCTCCTGGACGCGTACTTCGACGTCGTTCCCGATCTCAGCGACCCGGCACAGCGAGTGGCGTTTGGCACGTCGGGACATCGCGGCTCCTCCCTCAAGGCTTCCTTCAACGAAGGACACATCGCCGCGATCACCCAGGCGATCGTTGAATACCGGGCCGGGCAGGGCATTACTGGTCCCCTCTTCATGGGCAAGGACACTCACGCGCTTTCAGATCCCGCCCAGCAGACGGCTCTGGAAGTACTTGCAGCGAACCAGGTAACCGTCCGCGTGGACGCCCGTGGCGCGTTCACCCCCACCCCGGCCGTGTCGCACGCCATCCTCGCCTACAACTCGCGCGGCGCGGACCAGGCGGACGGCATCGTTATCACCCCCTCGCACAACCCGCCCGGCGACGGCGGTTTCAAATACAACCCACCGCACGGCGGACCTGCCGATTCCGACGCCACCAACTGGATCGCCGATCGAGCCAACACCCTGATGGAGGGCGGCCTGCGGGGAGTCCGCCGGGTACCTGCCGGCCAGGTGCTGCAGGCGGAAGGTATCGGGACCTACGACTTCCTTCAGCACTATGTTGAGGACCTGCCCAGCGTCCTCAACCTCGATGCCATCCGGGCATCAGGTCTGCATATCGGTGCCGATCCCATGGGCGGCGCAGCAGTAGATTACTGGGGTGCCATTGGTGAGATCCATAACCTGAACCTGACAGTCGTCAACCCTTCAGTTGACCCGCAGTGGGCGTTCATGACCTTGGACTGGGATGAGAAGATCCGGATGGACTGCTCCTCGCCGTCGGCCATGGCTTCACTGATTGCCCGGTCCTCCGAGTTTGATATCTCTACCGGTAACGACGCCGATGCGGACCGCCACGGTATCGTCACCCCGGATGCTGGCCTGATGAACCCCAACCACTACCTCGCCGTAGCCATCGACTACCTCTACCGGAATCGGCCGCAGTGGCGACCAGACGCCGTCGTCGGGAAGACCCTCGTGTCCTCGTCGATCATTGACCGGGTGGCAGCGGACCTTGGCCGAACCCTCGAAGAGGTCCCGGTGGGCTTCAAATGGTTTGTCCCGGGCCTGCTGTCCGGTGGCCTGGCTTTCGGTGGTGAGGAATCCGCAGGGGCCTCCTTCCTGCGACACGACGGCACCACCTGGACCACAGATAAGGACGGAATTCTGCTGGCCCTGCTCGCCTCGGAAATCACTGCGGTCAGCGGTCGCACCCCATCGCAGCACTACGCCGACCTGACGGATTGGTTCGGGTCGCCGGTGTACGCGCGGATCGACGCGGCAGCCACACGGGACCAGAAGGCGGCGTTGGGGAAACTTTCGCCCTCTGATGTCTCAGCCACCACCCTGGCCGGTGAGACCATCACGGCCCGGCTCACAGCAGCACCGGGCAATGGGGCTCCGATCGGTGGTCTGAAGGTCACCACCGAGAACGCCTGGTTCGCTGCACGCCCGTCGGGTACCGAGGACGTGTACAAGATTTACGCCGAGTCCTTTAAGGGCGCCGACCACCTCAAGCAGGTCCAGGACGAAGCGAAAGCACTGGTGGACGGGGTCATCGGCGGCTAGCGCCCAGAGGGTTCAAAGGAGCCGGCGCAGAAGCCACTTCTTCAGGCCGTTGTGTGGTGGGTAGGCGAGGCGCAGGGTGTCGATGCCGGTCCCTTTGGAGAGTACCCCCCGCAGCTGGCTGAACGTGTCGAAGGAATAGCGCCCATGGTACGCGCCCGACCCGCTGTCACCGACGCCACCGAAGGGCAGTCCGGGGACCGTCAGGTGCAGGTTGCAGGCGTTGTGACCGATCCCGCCAGCCCGCACCCGTTCCTCAAAATTCCGCTGCACCGCGCTGTCTCTGCTGAACAGATAGGCGGCGAGCGGGGCAGGCCGAGCCGCGATGAACCCCACCGCTTCATCCATCCCGCTCACGGGCAGGATGGGCAGAATGGGTCCGAAGATTTCGTCGGCCATGACCGGCGAGTCCGGCTGCACCTCGGTCAGCAAAGTGGGTTCGAGGTATCGGGTGGACCGGTCGTGCGCCCCGCCGGCGTAGATACGGCCGCTATCCAGGAGCCCCACCAGTCGATCGAGGTGGGTTTCGTTGATAATTCGGCCATAGTCACTGCTCTCACTGGGATCGCTGCCGTAAAACTCGGCGAGCGCGCGTTTCAGCTGCTTCAGGAGTTGTGATTCCAGCCCCGCCTTCACGAGCACGTAATCGGGAGCTACGCAGGTCTGCCCGGCGTTGAGGAACTTGCCGAAGACCAGACGCCGGGCCACGGCGCGGAGGTCTCCGTCCATCACGACGGCGGGAGACTTGCCTCCCAGCTCGAGGGTGACAGGGGTGAGCTGCTCACCAGCCGCTTTGGCGACAATCCTCCCCACGCGTGCACCCCCGGTGAAGAAGATGGAATCGTACTTCCGGGTGAGCAACTGGGTGCTCACCTCGGGTCCGCCTTCCACCACCTCCACGGCAGCGCCGTCCAGATATCGGGGCAGGAGGTCAGCGATCACGGCCGAGGTGGCGGGCGCCAGTTCGCTCGGCTTCAGGACCGCGCAGTTCCCGGCGGCGAGCGCACCCACCAGAGGTGAGAGCAGTAACTGCACCGGATAGTTCCAGGGGCCGATGATCAGCACCACTCCAAGGGGCTGAGGTTCCCGGTGGGCCGACGCCGGCGCCAGGCCGACCGGCACCCGCACCCTTTCAACGCTGGTCCACTCCCTCAGCCGCCTGAGGGCAAACTCGGCCTCAGCCCGGACCAGTGAAAGCTCAGAAACCAGTCCTTCGAGACGGCTCTTGCCCAGATCTGCCTGCAGCGCGTCGGCGAAGTCCTGTTCCCGTTCAGCGAACATCCGCACCAGGCCCTGCAATTGGGCTCGGCGCCACGCGAGGGGCCGGGTGGTCCCGACGTCGAAGGTGCGGCGCAGGCGGTCCGCCGCGCTTGTTCCCTCAGCACCTGAACCGGCCGCAGATAGTGTTGGGGTACTGGTCATCTGGGGTTCCTTCTTATCAGGGCGGCCAGCGGATCGCTGGGCGCGACATCAGCTAGCGGGTGGCGGTTCTTTGGCGGGTGGTAGCTCACCTGGCACGGCCCGTGAAGTGCTCCATAGAGCTGTACACCTTGAAAACCCGGCCGGCCACCACGTCCCAGACCGGCTGGGGAAGAACCCCACGCAGCGCGCTGCCCAGGGCCACCGACCAGGGCAGCTGCAGGCGGGCACGCCCTACCAGCATCGCCCGCCAGGCCTTATCGACGACGTCGGCCGGGTCCATCAGAGGGGTGAACAGTGGTCCTCGGGCACCCTCGAACATGCCGGTCCTGATGTAACTGGGAATCAGTGTGGTGACCCGGATGTGGTTGTGCCCGGCCTCACGCAGCTCGAGGCGCAGTGAATCGCTCCACCCGATGACTGCCCACTTCGAGGCGGTGTAGACGCTCATCCGGGGCACCGACAGGGTGCCGGACGCTGAGGCTACATTCAGGATGCGTGTCTGGTTTCCCGCCGCAATGAGGTCCGGCAGGAATTCCCGGGTCAAGTGCATGAGCGCGAGGGTGTTGATGCTCATCACCAGAGCGATGTCGGCAGCTTGGTCGTGCTCCCAGAAGTACTTCCCGCGCACGATGCCCGCATTATTGATCAGCACCGCTGGGATCCCGACGTCGTTCCTCACAGCGGCGGCTGCCGCCGTGATCTCCTCCAAGGACGCGAGGTCAACCACGTAGCTGTGCACCGAGGACCCGGCACCGCTCAGAAGATCAGCGGTCGCGTGGAGGGCATCGGCGTCAACATCCCAGAGCACGACGGCGGCTGCCCTTTCCGTCACGGCGCGTTCCGCGTACAGCCGACCCATCCCGCTGGCGGCACCGGTGATGAGGACTGTTTGGCCTTCGACTGTGAATGACATGAGTGCAACGTAACATCCCGCGCCGGACGGTAGGATTTCCGACAGATCACCCCACATCTTTGGAAGGCACAGCCATGAGCAGGCTCGGTACCGCTTGGACAGTTCACGGCGACGGAAAGAACGTCCTTCCGGGACAGTTCGTTGCCCCTGATGAGCGGCTGAGTTGGCCGCGGACGATCGGTATTGGTGCTCAGCACGTCGTCGCCATGTTCGGTGCGACGTTCCTGGTCCCCCTGATTACCGGGTTTCCCCCGGCAACCACCCTCCTGTTCTCGGGCATCGGAACCATCCTCTTCCTGATCATTACTGCGGGGAAGGTACCGAGCTACCTCGGGTCAAGCTTCGCGTTCATCGCTCCGATCGCCGCCGCGCAAAGCCAGCACGGCCCGGCCGGCGCGCTTGGCGGCATCATCATGGCCGGTGCGGTGCTGGCGATTATTGGCGCCATTGTGCACCGGGCGGGATCGCGCTGGATCCAGGTGGTGATGCCGCCAATCGTCACCGGCGCGATCGTCGCGCTGATCGGGCTGAACCTCGCGCCCACAGCCAAGGCCAGCTTTGAGCAGGCTCCCCTCACCGCCCTGATCACCGTGGTGGTGATCCTTCTGGTCACGGTCCTGTTCAAGGGCATCCTGGGGCGACTGTCCATCCTGGTGGGTGTTCTGGCCGGGTACGTTGTCGCCATGCTGCGCGGTGAGGTGGATTTCACCGCAATCGGTGACGCTGCCTGGATTGGTCTACCCCCATTCCAGACCCCCGAGTTCCACCTCTCGGTGGTCGGTCTTTTCATACCGGTGGTGCTGGTCCTCGTCGCCGAGAACATAGGTCACGTGAAATCGGTGGCGGCTATGACCGGCCGCGACCTTGACCCGGTCACCGGGCGCGCACTGATGGCCGATGGTCTTGCCACCATGCTCGCCGGGTCCGGCGGTGGCTCCGGAACCACCACGTATGCGGAGAACATTGGTGTGATGGCGGCATCCCGCGTGTACTCCACGGCCGCCTACTGGGTGGCAGGCATTGTCGCAATTCTGCTGAGCCTGTTCCCGAAGTTCGGTGCCCTGATCGCCACTGTCCCGGCGGGGGTCATTGGGGGCGCGGGAGTGGTGCTGTATGGCATGATCGGCATCCTCGGAGTCCGGATTTGGGTACAGAACCAGGTGAACTTCTCCAACCCCATCAACCTGTCCACCGCAGGGGTTGCCCTGGTGGTGGGCATCGCCAACTTCACCTGGACCATTGGGGAGCTCACCTTCGAAGGTATTGCCCTGGGCACTGCGGCGACACTCGCGATCTACCACGTGATGAACGGGCTCGCCCGTTGGCGGGGCAGCGAACATCTCACCGGGCCTAACGACGTCGATGCCTCCGACAAAGGGTCACGGCCTTCGAAGCTGGGCTGAGCCGCATGAAGATCTTCGTGGTTCACGGCTACCAGGCGTCGCCCGGCGAGCACTGGTTTCCGTGGTTGAAGTCCCGCTTCACCACGGCACAGGACAGCGTGACGGTGCTCAAGCTGCCGACCCCGAACGAACCAACGGAGAGTGGCTGGACTGCCGAACTCCACCACTCCATCGGTCGTCCCACCCACGACACGGTGATAGTTGCCCACAGCCTCGGCTGCATTGCCACGCTTCGCTACCTGGCGTCACTGAAGCCGGGATGGTCGCTCAGGGGGCTAATCCTGGTCGCGGGGTTCGCCGAACCCATCGCTTCACTTCCACTGCTCGACCCCTTCACCGCCGACAACGGATTCGTCGACGAAATGGTGATCACCCGATGCACAGTGATCAGGTCAGACAACGACACAGTGGTCGATCCTGCCGCCTCTGCCCGGCTCGCTGCCAGACTGCAGGCAACGCTGATCACTGTCCCCGGCGGTGGACATTTCGGGTCCACCGACGGATACCAGCGCTTCCCGGAGATGCAGCAGGAACTGTCCGAGCTCCTTTCCACCAAACACTAGTAAGGCAACCAGGTGACGTCTTTTGGTGTTCTGTCGGACACATCCAAACCGTCGTGGACTACGAAGTACCCCACTGACACTTACTACAAAGTTAAATGGATTTGCTGAGATTTCAGGACACATCATGGACACTTCATGTATAACCACTACATCTGAACGCGACCCGGATGCCGAGGAAACCCAACGGTTGACCCAACGGTTGACCCTGCGGGAAGACGGCGTTCTGCACGTCTGGTGGCGGCCATCCACAGTGGTCACGGTCGACGACGCGAGGGCCACCCTCGATGCATCGCTCCTCAATCCAGCATCCCGGCGGATTCTGATGAGCATGACGGCTGTGACGTTCACCAATGCGGCCCGCCGGGCCATCTGCACCGAGCAGGAGATTACCGCCATCGCTCTCCTAGGCGAGGACCCCGTTGACCGGGTGGTTGCCGCCTTCGCCGACAACGCCTCCCATCCCGCGCAGTTCTTCACCTCCGAGGAGGCAGCCCTCGACTGGCTGGAAACCTTCGCCTGACCCCCGCCCCACTCAGCCCCCTGTGAGCTCCGCACTCCCGTTAGTGCCTAAACTGGTGTGATGTTGAGGATCGGGCTGTTGGGCGGCGTGAGCAGGGGAACCTGCACTGGGGACTCCGGGCTGATCACCGCCAGGGAAATGGGCCGGCGGGACGGACCCCCCTCAGCCGGCCTGATGGAGTCCTGATGGATCTGCAAGAGGTCTGGGCGTCCCCTGAATGGCGGGAACAGGTCCAGCAGTGGATCACGCAGGTACTGGACAGTTGCGAACTGTCACAGACCGGCCCCCTGGAGCCGGCCCGGATTCGGTTTTGGTCCACCCAGCTCACGGTTCCCACCAATCACGGGCGGCTCTGGTTTAAAGCGAACAACCCGGGTCAGTTCGCCGAGGCGGCCCTCGTGGCGTGCATGTCCGAATTGGTGCCGGACCATGTGGTGACTCCCTTGGCGATTGAGCCGACCAAGGGCTGGCTGCTCACTCCGGACCATGGCAAAACCCTTGACTCCCTCAAATCGACTGACTACCAGCTATGGGTTCGGGTAGTGAGGGACTTCGCCGACCTGCAGAAACAACTCGCCCCCCATGGTGCACCGCTGGCCGCCGCCGGGCTGGTCAGCATGGACCCCGCGATCGCCGGGAATTTCGCCAGCAACCAGTTGCTCCTCCACACCGGTCTGCCCCCCGAACATCCGTTGCATCTTTCACCGCAGGCCGCCGACGGGGTTTACCTCAGCATTCCAGCCCTGGAGGAGGCCGCTGCAGCGGTCCTGGCCTCGGGGGTCCCCCTGAGCCTGGAACACAACGATCTGCACTCCGGGAACGCCTTCATCCCGGGCACCACCACAGCGCCACTGAGGTTCTTCGACTTCGGCGATTCCTACTGGGCCCACCCGTTCAGTTCGCTCTACGTTCCACTGACCGTGATGCAGGAACAGTGGGATACAACTGTTGACGATGCCCGGATCCGCCGCGTCGTCACCGCCTACCTGGAGTGCTGGACCGATTACGCTTCCCTCGCTGAGCTACGTCTCGCCGTCGAGCCGGCGCTCAAGCTGGCCCGGCTGCACCGGTATGGATCGTGGTTGCGCCTCCTCATCCACGCCGACGATTCGGCAATGATCACGTACGGCCCCCGCGCTCTCAAGTACCTGCGAACCCTGACGGATCCGGTGCTGCAGTAGGTGAACAACTTCTTTCTCGCAGCCAACGGTTCAGTCGAGACCGTACCCATGGTTTCCCTGCTCGCAAATCACTTCATCCCCGGTTGTGAGCTCCCGGATCGCTCCGGCAGCTCACACACCCGGCTCCTTAGCACCACCACCGGGCACCACTCTGTCACCGTCACCGTTAGACCCTCCGGGGTTGACGTGAGCACTTCTGCGCCCTCGAGCCAGCTCCCTGGCCTCACGGCAACCATCAGGCGCTGGCTCGACCTGGACACGGATCTCACAGCGGTAGCCACAGCGTTCGACGATGACGCCCTGCTGGGTCCGCTGGTCCGACACCGTCCCGGCCTGCGTGCTGTGGGCTATCCCGAACCGTTCGAAGCTGCGATCATGACGGTCCTCGGCCAGCAGGTCTCGGTGGCGGCCGCCGGAACGTTTGGCGGGCGGCTGGCCGCTGCCTACGGAACACCCGGGGTGGCTGGCCTTACCGTCTTCCCCACTCCCGAGGTGCTTGCCGCCGCCCCGCCGGAGCAGCTCCGCACTGCAGTGGGCGTGACCCGAACCCGGGGAGCCACGGTGCAGCACGTTGCCCGGGCCTTCTGCGATGGGCTCACCCTCCACGGCGACCCCGCCAGCACCCGGACCGCCCTCCTGGCCATCCCGGGAATCGGACCATGGTCTGCCGACTACCTGACGGTGCGAGTCCTCGGGGATCGGGACGCCTTCACCCCGGGTGATCTGGTGTTGCGCCGCGCCATGGGAAACCCCAGTATCAGGGAAGCCGAAACCCTGTCTGAACGGTGGCGGCCATACCGGGCGTATGCCCTGTTTCACCTGTGGACCGAAGCCACCTCGGCCGAAAAAGTGCCGCAGCCGCACGTTAGTCGTTGAGCAACACCTAACGTGCAGGTCAAGCACTCTTTTGGCAGGGAAAGAGGGCGGGCGGGATTACTGGGGCCAGCACCCTCTGCGGTGCATGACCTCCGCCAATAGGTCTGCACGGTCGGATACCAGACCGTCCACGCCGCCGCCCAGGGTGAGCAGCCGTTCCATCGCTTCAGGGTCGTTGACGGTCCAGACGTGAAGTGGCAACCCTGCTCGCCTGCAGCGTCGGACGAACCGCTCGGTCACAACAGTCACTCCGGCGTGCCGGACCGGAACCTGCAGGCAGTCGACCCGGACCATCCGGGCAAGGCGCCGGGTCTGGCCCAGCGGACTCAGCAACCAAAGCAGCGCTGAACACGCCTGTCCGGCCGAAGAAGCTACCGGTCGCGATAGCAGCCTCAGGACCCGCAGGCGGCGGCGGTCCGAGAATGACGCGACCAGCACCCGATCATGCGCGCCCAGGCGTTCAACTATTTCAACAAAAGGCTCCACGGAGGCGTCGTCCTTGATGTCGATATTCAACTTCATCGCCGGCCACCGGGTCAGCACCTCTTCGAGGGTGGGGATCGGTTCGGCGCCCTGAATGTGGACGGTACGCAACTCGTCAAACGAGCGTTCCGCTACCGGCCCCGAAGCGCTGCACACCCGGTCCAGGAGTGCGTCGTGAAAGACCATGACCACGCCATCGCGGGTGGTGCGGATGTCGATCTCCAAATAGCCGAAACCCAGTTCGACTGCCGCCTCGAAAGCGACCATCGAGTTTTCCAGCCCGTCGAGCGAAAAGCCGCGATGCGACAGGGCAACCGGCCGTTGCTCCCCGTTCCGCCCGACGTTTCGCAGGTACGGCAACATGCCTAGAGGGAGGCCCTCAGCGCGGCGAGACGTTTCTCGAGAATCTGCGCCACCCCGTCATCCTCAAACGCTGGCGCCTGCTGGTCTGCCGCGGCGATGGCTTCAGGATGCCCCGACGCCATCGCGTAGCCAGTACCAGCCCAATTGAGCATCTGCACATCATTGGGCATGTCTCCGAAGGCGACGACGTCGGCTTGGCTGATGCCCCGACTGGCCGCGAACTTGGCGAGGGTGACCGATTTGTTGATGCCGGGCATGGACATCTCCAGGAGGGCGACACTGGGCGCAGAATGGGTGGCAGTCACCAGATGGGCGACTGCCGGGCGGACCCGGTTGAGGAAATTGTCGGGCTGTACCTCGCGCTCACGGGCCAGGAATTTGATGACATCATGACCTCCCAGCGAATCCGCAAGGGGCATTGCTACTGCGCCAGCGAGTAGTTCGACCGCCCCCTCCTCGGCGAACCCATGCTCAATGTGGAATCCGGTGACAGTCTCGGCGGCGAAAGCGGCCGCGGGATAGAGGTCCAGGATGATTTCGCGCGCCGCCAGGATGTTGCTGTGCTCGAGCAGGTGGGCGCTCAGCACCTGTTCATCATTCAGGTTGTAGGTCACCGCGCCGTTGGAGCAGATGACGGTGCCGCGGTGACCCAACTGTTCACGCAGCGGGTCCAGCCAGCGCGGCGGCCGGCCCGTAACGAATACCACCTCGACACCAGCATCCAGGCACCTCTGAAACGCTTCGACGGTGCGGGGACTGATCTTGCCGTCGTGACCGACAATAGTTCCGTCCATGTCGCTGGCAACCAGGCGCATGCGGGTACTCCTTTAGTGGGCAGGTGACCTTAAGCGTACCTGCCTGGAGCAGGCCGATGCCCCGGGGTATGGCACGCATCCGGGGCATCGGGAGGGAGCTAGTTGGGCCGGGCCTACTGCTCGAAGGTGGTGATCAGGCGCGCCCGACCGAGGGTGTGCGAGAAGAGGTTGAACCCGAGGTAGGCATTGCTGCCTTCCGCGGGCACCTCAAGGTTTTCCACATCTACTGCGTGCACGACAACATGGTAGTGGTGCGGTCCATGGCCGGACGGTGGGGCGGCGCCGATGAAGCCGCTGAAGCCGCCGTCGTTCTTCAACTGGATGGCACCCTCCGGCAGGTCGGTGCTCCCCTCGGCCCCGGCACCAGTAGGCAGGGACGTGGTGTGCACAGGGAGATTGAAGACCGCCCAGTGCCAGAAGCCGCTGGCCGTTGGGGCATCCGGATCGTAGACCGTCACAGCAAAGCTCTTGGTCCCGTCCGGGAACCCGCTCCAGGACAGCTGGGGTGACAGGTCTTTCCCGCCGTCGATCCCCATGACTCCGGACGCGTGCCTCGCATCCAGCGGCTGGTTGTGCTCAATGTCAGTGCTGGTGAGGGTGAATTCGGGGACTGCTGGCAAGTCTGCGTAAGGATCGCGGGTCATAACTGCTCCTGGTTCACTTGGGGTCTACTCCTAGCTCGCTGCGCACCGGTGGATTGGCACCGGCACGGGAAACGGTCACTGCCGCCGCTTTTGCAGCGTAGGAGAGGACCGCTTCCACCTGCTCAACGGATATGTGGCGTAGGTCATTCCGCACCTGCGCCCCCACGAGCCCGCGGTCCACCAGCGAGCCCAGGAGCGCCGACATGAAGGAGTCCCCCGCGCCCACCGTGTCTACCACCTGGGTAGCCGGCGCGCGCACCGAGGTCTCACCACGTGCGACGACGGCCCACGGGCCGAGGGAACCACGCGTCACCACCACCATGGCGGGCCCTTTGGCCAGCCAGAGCCGTGCCGTCTCGAACACGTCCTGGCCCGGATAGAGCCATTCGAGATCCTCGTCGGAGGCCTTCACCACGTCCGCAAGGGCAACAAATTTCTCGGCCTGCGCGCGGGCGTAATCCACATCGGTGACGATACTGGGACGGCAATTGGGGTCGTAGGAAATGGTGGCCAATGGATGAGCCTGCTGGACGACGGCGAGTACTTCAGCCGCTCCTGGCTCCAGCATGGTGGCGATCGACCCGGTATGCAGCAAGGTGGTGCCGTCGAGGATCAGGTCCATCTGCTCGCGGACAGTTGGTAGGTCCCAGACGAGCTGGAACGTGTAGGACGCACCCCCGGCAGGGTCCAGGCGTGCCGTTGCACTGCTGGTGGGGTGCCTATCTGGGCCGATCGGGGTCAGCACCGAGTTGCTGTGAAGGTGTTCGTGGATCATCCGGCCGTACTGGTCGTCACCCCAACGCCCAATGAACCGGCAGGGGTGCCCCAGCCGCGCCAGGCCCACCGCCACATTCATGGGGCTACCGCCAACATGGGCGCGGGGCGAGGAGACATCGCTGATGACTTCGTCTATGAGGGTTTCCCCAATCACTGTGAGCACGCTAACAAGTTAGCATCCCGGCACGTGAAGACCCCTGCAAGGACAACAGGGGTGGGGCCACAGGCGGAAACCCGGCCTGTGTGATCTCACGCACACTCGTCGAAATAATCCGCTAGTTGCCTAAGGCTACGGCTAGGATGGTGCGGGATTGCCGCTATCCGCGGCGCCGATTATCACTAGTTGTTGGGGAAAATCATGAAGATCAAGAACGCGGCGGCCATCGCCGTCATCGCCCTCGCCTCGCTGACCGCCTGCGGCGAAGCATCAGAACCCGCTGCCCCTTCCGAGGCTGCCGCGCCCACGCCAGCGAGCTCCACAGCTCCCGCGCAGAACATCCAGGCTCCGGAAACCAACGACCTCATGGCCGAGGCTAGCCCCGAAGGCGCGCGAGCCTTCCTGCATCACGTCTTCGAGCTGAAATCCTACAACCAGCGGACCGGTGAAACCGAGCAGCTGCTCGCCACCCTTGATGGCGCCGAAGCAGCAACCGAAGAGGCTGAGGCACTCGCGGCCAGGTACGAGGATGGCGGCTGGGTTCTCGGCGGACAGCCGAAGGTCAAGCAGATCATCGTCACCACCCCAGCTGATGAGGTGGCTGAGGACGTCGAGGTCGACGCTCTGATCACCGTCAATCCTGACGCCTACACTTCGTTCGACGAATCGGGTGAGGTCCAGGAGACCCGCCCCTTCGATCCGGCTGGCACCATCTACTCAGCGAGAGTCGTCTATTCGGACGGAGCCTGGAAGGCTACCTACCTGGAAGAAACACCTGACGCAGAAATTCCGGCGGAGTAGCCCGGTTCTGGCCGTCAGCCCCACGGCTGACGGCCAGGCATGAGCTCTGGGCTCAGCCCTCGGCTCAATCCTCGGCGCCGGTACGAAGCGAAGCCCAATAGGCGGCGCCCACCAGCGCGGCGTCGTCGGGCAGGATCGCTTGCTCAATCCTGAAATCCGCGAGCCGCGGGTCGGCAAGCTCCATCCCCGCGCGAATTGCCGGTTCGACCAAATCCCAGGACTTGGACATGGACCCGCCGATCACCAGGATCCCCGCGTCAAACCGGCTGATCACGAGGGCAAGAGTCTCGCCCAGAGCTCCGAAAGCTCCGTCCAGCACGAGTCGTGCAGTTTCATCACCGGCCCGGCTGAGGTCAGCAATGGTGTGAACGTCGGGACCCGTCTCCGGACTCAAACCGGCCGCGTCGGCGTAGGCCGCTCGGATGGCGCGTCGGGACACGGTGTTTTCCAGCGGTCGGCCCTGATAGACCTCGTGGTGGATGCTCCCATCCGGTGAGACCGCCGGCCCGGTGCTGACCGGCTGCCCATTGATCAGGAAGGTGGAGCCGACGCCGGTTCCCAGCGTGATGCAGATGGCCCGTTCAAGTCCCCGGGCCGCCCCGAGAGCATATTCCCCAATGCCGAAAGCGTCGGCGTCGTTAAGGAAATGGATCGCTCCGGGGGTCGGTTTAATCCGCTTCATCAGCGCTTCACCGAGATCGAAACCGTTCAGGCTATCGAACTTTCCCACGTGCTCGAACCGGCCAACGCCCTGCTCGTAGTCGAACGGTCCGGGAATCGCTACCGACCAGGTCGCTCCCGGCTCACCCCGAAGCTCGTCGGCGGCAGCGCCAATCTCCTCAACCAGGCTCTCAGCGCTCCCCTGGGCTTGCAGGTCGACCCGAGCCAGGGTGTCCCGATCGATGGCCCACGTTCCGGATTCCACCACCGCGGCCGTCAGGTGGGTGCCTCCGATCTCGAGCACGGGGATGGTGTTGCCACTCATTGATGGGCGCCTTTCAGTCTGTCCGATTACGGTATCTCCGAACCCTGCTCAACAGTAATTCGTTGCGGTCCCTGCGGCAGCGTCCCCCGATTCGGTTAGGCCAACATCAGCCGATCTACCGCCTGAACCACCCGCGTCCAGGCCTCGGTCCCCGGGGTGATCATCGCGAAGTGGTCGCCGGGGATCATGATCAACTCCGCATTCGCACCGGCAGCCACCGCCGTCGTTGCATAGCTGTCCGATTGGCTGAGCGGTACCGTCGAGTCGTCCTCACCATGCAGGGCCAGCACTGGAACGGCCAGCGGGATCGCTGTCATCGGATCAGCCAACCGGTACCGAACGGGATCCTCGGCCGGGTCCACGCCCAGCAGGTTCAGCACGGCACCATCTCCTAGCCCCTGATCATGGGCGTCTGCCAGATTCAGCACACCCGACTGGCTCACCACCCCGGTCAGCTGCACCGTTGGTGTCCCGGCGCCCGGAGCGCCGTCGGGCAACGTTGACCGCCCCGCCGCCCATACCGCCAGGTGGCCGCCAGCGGAGTGTCCCAGAGCCGTTGTCACCGTCAGGTCCAGACCGTGGTCACCGGCCGCCGTGGCCAGGAGGTCTATTCCGGCGTGCACATCGGCGAAGGTTTCCGGCCATCCACCACCATTGCCCGCCCTCCGGTACTCGAGGTTCCAACAGGCGTAGCCACGGGAGGCGAGATCCTGTGCCAGTGGTTGCCCCAGATCCAGGCCATACCCAGAGCGCCAGTATCCGCCGTGGATAATCACGACGACGCCGGGGCGCATCTCACCAGCCGGCAGGTACAGCTCGGCGAACTGGCTGGGATCATCGCCATAGGTGTAGCGCTGGGGTGTCACGGGTTCCTCCGGTTGTTTCGGTGGCGGACCGGGCCTGCCCACAGCGCAGCCCGCGAGTGCAGCCGAGGCGGCGAGGGCAGCGGCGCCCAAAATGGTGCGTCGGAGTAGGTTGTCCACACCGCACAGCGTAACCGGCGCCCCCTCACTCGACAGTGGCGCCACCCTTCCCAAGGGAAAGGCCTGGTGCTTGAATGGGTGGACCAATCAAGGGGGAACAGTGCAGACCAAAGGAACACGGCGGCTCATCACGGGTGGCGTGGCGCTGGTAGCCACACTATTTATCCTGCCGACACCACTGTTCGAGGTTTTCAGCGGAACGGCCGAGGGTCTGTCGCTGGTGCTCTTCGTGCTCGGAGTAGTCCTCCTGGTTGGTGGCCTGTTTCTGGTGATCACCGGCCTGATGAATCGATCGCGTGATCTGCGCACGCCCCGCAGCTATGACACGCGGCAGGGCACCACCAGCGACGAGGACCGGCCAGTGGACGGCCACTCAATGCCGACCGCGGGGCGCCAGGGGCAGATCGGCGGTGGGCTCTAAGCACCGCTCCACCAGCCCTGTCAGACCCGGCCGATATGATGGCCTGAAGCCATCGTCGGAGGAGTCTTAATGAGCGCCTGGGATCAGTTGGATGACCGTCTCCGCCCCGCGGTGGAAGCGAGCACCCGTGAGTTTGAACGGGTCCGGCCGCGCCTTGAAGAGGTGACCCGGCAGATGCAGGCCAGCATCCAGGAAATCTTCATCGGCACCGAGCTCAGCCCACTGTTTGTCACGGCCCGGACCAAGAGTATCGAGTCATTCCGCGACAAGGCTTCACGCATGCTCGCCTCAACTGTCCCCGGGGACGCCCCCACCCTGGTTTTCCCCGACCCGCTAAGAAACCTGACCGACGTCGTCGGCGTTCGGGTGATCACCACCTTGCCCCACGAGGTGGACGTCGCAGCTAATCTGATCAAGCGGCAGCGGCAGGAGTTTGACTGCCGGGGTGATCGAGAGAAGGACATCGGCACGATCGAGTCGGGCACTTACGGCTACTCGAGCCGGCACCTCATCCTCCGCACCATCCACAGCGAAGCGGTCAAAGAGTACCAGCGCGCCCTGGATCCCTCAGCCAAGGCCGGCGGCAGTTACATGCTTGAGGTGCAGATCCGGACGGTCCTGGCTCACGCATGGTCGGAGATCGAGCACGATATCCGGTTCAAGGCATCCAATCCCCGGGCGTGGAGCCCCTACTTCGATCGGCAGTTCACGGGCACCGCCGCGATGCTCGAGTCAGTGGAATCAGCTTTCGCCGAGCTGCACGAGCGGTATGAGACGGTGACCGGGTTCTGGGATGAGGACGGGGAGGGAAGCGCCCCCCTGACCCCCAACCGCGTCCGCGACGTGTGGCAGACCCTCCTTCCCCACGTTGACCGAAAGTCCGACGACAACTGGGGGTGGGCTGCGGAACTGCTGGCCGCCCATGGGCTGACGACGACGACGTCGCTGGCGTCGCTGCTCCAGGCCGACACCATTACGTCGGTTCGACGCGCGTTGGACCACCGCTACTCGCCCGGTCCGGACCGGCTGCTCGACGACGTGCTGCTGTGGCACTTCGGGGAACGCCACATCGACCTCACCGCTGAGGCAGCCGATGCGGCGGTCTCGCCACGACGGGACAGCCTGCAGCGTCGGCATCGGCAGATGGCCACCTTTCGGGCTCTGGAGGCCAGCAAATAACGCCTCAGTAACACCCATCCCGCTAGGTTGCGGCATACCTGCGACGGGGCAGGTCCTGCGGAAGGAACTGTGCCATGGCCAAGTACGCACTTTGCGTTGGCATCAATAAGTTCGAGAACCTTCCGACCAACGCCTGGCTAAATGGCTGCGTCAACGATGCCAAGGACTTCGCCGCGCTGCTCACCGGGCACTACGGATTTGCGAAGCGTAATGTTGCGGTGCTGCTCGATTCGAAAGCTACGAAGGCCGCGGTGGTCGGGAAATTGCAGGTCATGCTCAAACGGGCCAAACCCGGGGATCATCTGGTCTTCACGTTCTCCAGCCACGGCACCCAGGTCCTTGATGCGTCGGGTGATGAACCGGACAGCGCCGACGAAGCATTCGTGACCTTTGATATGCGACAGAAGGGCGACCAGTGGGACGCCGCCACTCTCATTCTCGACGACGAATTGCATGACCTTCTCGGCACCCTCCCGGACGGTGTCCTGCTCGACGTGGTGCTGGACACCTGCCCTAGCGGAACCGGTCTCAGGGCGCTGGACCTCCTTCCCACCCGACGGCCCCGGTTCGTTCCGCCTCCAACGCCGCTCGGCCTGGAACTCACCGAATCCGCGGATCCGCGGGCCTTCCGCGACCTGGTCCGGTCCGATGTACAGGCCAAACCAGTCTTGTTTGCCGCCTGCCGGTCGGATCAGACAGCGGCGGATGCTGACTTCGCGGGGCGATATAGCGGCGCCTTCAGTCATTACCTGCTCCAGGCCGTCCAGGACGACCCCTTGGCAAGCCGGCGAGTGCTACTGAAACGCGTCAGTGCCGATTTACGGGATGGGAAGTTCACCCAGCGGGCCCAACTGGAAGCGCCGGTGGCGGCCAAAGGCACCGCGTGGGGCACCGCCTTCTAGGAGCTGGTGGCCCCACCCGCGGCGATGGAACGTGGTTTTCGGCGCACCAGCGCCAGTCCTGGACCTGCGCCCGGCTTCGCCACCTGATACAGGCTCGAGCGGCCACGGTGCGGGTCCATCCGGATCTGCCAGAGCCGCGCCACCACGTTCAGGATCAGACCGCTCAGCAGGATGTGCTCATCCAGGCCGTCCAGGTCAACCGGTGCTGTCACCCCGGAGGTTGCCGCTGCACGCGCAAGAGCAGCGGCAACCTTCCTGCGGGCGACGGCCGATTTCATCGACCGGTGGATCAGACCGTCGTCGCGTGGGTGTTTTCAGTTGGCGACGCCGGTTCCGTGGTAGCGCTCTCCGTGGCGCCCCAGTTTTTCAGCATCTCGACGGCGTCCAGCCCGGTGGTGTCCTTAAGTAGCTGGAAGGTCTGCTGCAACCCGCCGGACACGTTCTTGCTCAACTGGGTGGCACCGTCGTTGGAGATGACAGTCATGTTGTCGATTCCCGACATGGGAGCGGCGATTTCCCGAGCGATTTGCGGGAGGATCTCCATCACCTTGTTGAGAATTGCCGCTTCGTTGAACTGCTCGTACGCCTTGGCCTGGGCTTCGATTCCCTCGGCCTCGGCGATTCCCTTCTGCCGGACAACGTCTGCCTCGGCCTGGCCGCGGAGCGCAATGATCTCAGCTTCCGCTGCACCGTTGGCCCGGGTCACCGACGCCGCTGCGTTACCGCGTGCGGTGTTGGCGGCGGCCTCAGCCTCAGCGGTGACCTTGTCACCCTCGGCGCTGAGGCGGCGCTTGGTCAGCGCCACTTCTGCCTCAACCTGATCAGCTTCGGACTGGCGCTTGCGCTGCTCGAGCTTGCCGGCTGCTTCCTGCTCCACCCGGTACTTTTCGGCGTCGGCAGGCTTACGGATCTCGATGTCGAGCTCGCGTTCACGCAGCTCGGACTGCCGTGAGGCGACCTGCTGTTCCTTGACCAGGATCGACTGGCGCTGCTCGGCGGCGGCCAGGGGACCCGCCGCGTCGGCCTGGGCCTGGCGTGCGTCCGCAACCTCTTTGAGCTCGGCGCGACGGATGGCGAGCCGCTGTTCGGCGAGCGCAACCTGCTCGTCGGCGATCGCAGCAGCCTCAGCAGCTTCCTGCGCCGCATTCGCTTCGGCAATCTTCGCCTGCTTCTCGGCGAGTGCCGCCTCGGGCCGGCCCAGGTTCTTCAGGTAGCTGGAGTCGTCGTCGACCGACTGGATCTGGAAGGTATCAATCTCCAGACCCTGGTTGTGCATCGAGTGCTCGGCTTCTTCCTTGACGCTCTTGGCGAAAGAAGCACGGTCCTTGATGATCGAGTCCACGCTCAGCGTGCCCACGATGGAGCGCAGCGAACCGGACAGGGTCTCTTGGGTGTAATGGTCGATCTGATCCTGCTGGTTCAGGAACCGTTGGGCGGCGCGGCGCACCGCCTCTTCGTCGCCGCCCACCTTGATCTGGGCGACACCGGTCAACCGAAGCTTGATGCCGTTCTTGGAGATGCCCTCAATCTGAAGGGTCACCTGGCGTGAGGCGAGCGAGATGGAGAACGCCTTCTGGCTAAACGGGTTGATGAATGTGCGACCGAACACCACGCGCTGGCTTTCCTGGCTGCCTTTGCCGGTGATGATCAGTGCTTCGGATGGGCTCGCAATCCGCAGTGCAAGACGCGCAACGATGGCGGCGATAATCGCCACCACCACCAACACGGCAAGCACAATGCCGACAACAATAAACTGACTGAGGTCCACTACAGCCCCTTCTGTGGGATTTACAAGGATGAGTGGCCGGAAGTCCCAGCGCCCGGCCGGTATCGGCTGGGTCAATACTGGAGTGCCCGTGCGGTCCCCCACCGCCCGTCAGGTGTCGGACGCCACCCTATGGACGGTACACGACCCGGTCGTGGACGGCAGAGCAGGCGGCGGGCATTAACGACGACGTCGGACGG